>SPBQ01000200.1 GCA_004525875.1 Myxococcales bacterium | reverse complement strand
TCTCGAGCGCGAGGCCCGGACGGCCTACCACGCCAGCGGCCGCAGCGCCCGTACGCTGCTCGAGATCGACCCGAATCCCGTGGTCCAGGCATTGAAGGTGCTCGGCTCCGAGTTCCTGCGACATCCACCCGAGGGGTTCGCGCCGCGCCCGTTGCTCGATCCGCGCGGCGCCCTGCGATTGTTCGGCGGCGCCGGGTGGCGCGTCGTGCAGTCCCGCATCGACGAGCTCCGTGAGGCCGGCCGCGGCTGCGAGCTGATCAGTGCCCGGGAGGCCGTGGATCGAGTCGGCGTGCTCGACGCCGACTCGTTTGACGGGGCCGCCTACCTGCCCGAGGGAGGCTTCATCGACGTCGATGCGCTGCTCGACGGTTATCTCACCGCCGCGGTCGCCGCCGGCGTCGAAGTTCGCACCGGCGAGTCGGTGCTCGACATCGAGTACGATGCCGGCCGCGTGAGTGCCGTGGTCACCGAGCAGGGTCGACTGCAGGCGCGTTGGATCGTGAACGCCGCGGGCGCGTGGGCGGGAGAGCTCGGCCGTATGGCCGACGCCACACGGCCGGAGCTCACCGCGCGTCGTCGCTCGATCACGACCTTCCCCGTGCACGAGGATCTCGCGGAGTTCGGCGTGGAGTGCTGGCCGCTGGTTTGGAGCGATCCCCATTCGGTCTACTTCCGTCCGGGATTCGACGGTCTCATGGTGTGCGCCATGGACGAGACGCCGAGCCCGCCGTGCGACGCGGTCTGCGATGAGCGCGTGCTCGACGAAGCCATGTCCCGTCTGGCCGTGCTCGCGCCGCGGCTGTGCATGGCCGCTCTTCCGGACGGATCCGGTGATGGTAGATCCAGCTTTCGCAGCTGGACCGGCTTGCGCACGTTCGCCGCCGACGGTGTACCCGTCGTTGGTGAGGATCCGCGCCGGCCGGGCTTTTTCTGGCTCGCGGGTCAGGGCGGCTGTGGGATCGAGACGAGCGGACTGCTCGGGCGCGTGGCCTCAGATCTCATCACCGAGGGGGCCAGCAATCTGTTCGACGTGGCGTTGCTGACGCCGCGTCGGTTCGGATAGCTCGCTTCGCGAGCTCTCCAGGATATCGCACGACGCCGCCCCCGGCGGGCAGCTCGCTTCGCGAGCAACCCGAGATACTGCATGACGCCGCCTCTGGCGGCTTGGTCGTCGCTCAGGCGGTGGGTCGGGGCGTTACTGCTCGGGTTCGAGGAATGCGCTGATCGGTCCACAGGATCAACGCGGGCAGGAAGCATAGGTTGGCCACGAGCATGTAGGTCAGGCCGAGTGTGAGCAGTGCGCCGAGGCTGGCCATGCCGCGATGCGTGGAGAAGGCCAGACTTCCGAAGCTGGCGATCGTCGTCAGTGCGCTGAAGATCACGCCGCGGGCGGTGCTGGTGGAGAGCACAGCGTGGGCCAGCCCGTCCATACGGTGGCGATGGACGAGGTGGATGCCGCTGTCGACGCCGATGCCGAGGAGCAGGGGGACGACGATGACGTCGGCGAAGTTGAACGGGATGTCGAGAGCGACGGTCGTGGCAGCCGTCATGAGCGAGGCGAGGGCGAGCGTCGAGACGACGAGCAGCATGTCGCGCACGTCACGCCAGAGCACGAGTAGCAGCAGGACGACGGCCGCCGTCGCTGTGGCCAGCGCCTGTTGGAGGGCGCCGACGATGGCACGGCCGCTCTCCACGATCTCGACGGCCGCGCCGGTCGTGTTGGGCACGATCTCCCGGACGCTATCGACGAAGCGGTTCAGAGCCGCGTCGTCGGAGAGGTCGGTGGCTGGAAAGACCTCGATGCGCGCCCGTCCGTCCGCAGCGATGTAGCGCGATCTGAGCGAGTTCGGCAGATCGTCGAGGCCGAACTGCTCGGCTCCCAGTGCGGTCTCGAGCCCGTCGAGCCACCCGGGCAGGTTACCGAGCAGCGCTGTCTGCATGCGTGCGGCCTCCGCGACGGGGTCGGCGGCGGTTTCCACGCGAGCGCGAAGCTGGTCGAGCGCGGTCGCGAGGCGTTCGAGTGCCTGGTCGAGCTGCGGCGTCCGGCCGGGCGCACGGGCCATCTCGCGTAACCGCTTCGAGACGTTTCCGAGCTCGGGGAGGATCTTGTCGACGTTCGGTACTGTATCGACGTCGTCGCCGGAGGAGCCAACGGGCGCGAGGAAGAAATTGAGATCTTCGATGATCTCGAGCTTTTCCTCCTGTGCGATGGGGACGAAGTCCTGCAGCGTCACGGCGCGCTCCACGGTGTCCAGCTCCTCGATCCGCGCGGCGAGCGCGACGGCCGCATCGAGATCGGTTGCCAAAACCTGCACGGTCCAGGGTGCCTCCGGGTTGTCCGCGAGCAGATCGTTCATCGTCTGCACCGATTCGGAGTTCGGATCGCGAACCTTCACTGGATCGGGATCGAAGCGAATGTAGGGAAGCGTCGCGATGCACGTGATCGCTATCATGATGCCGGTGACGACGACGATCAACGGTCGTCGCAGCGGCAGCTCCGAGACGGGCGCACCGAACGCGGTCCGGTGCTTTGTGAGCTGTGCCCGGGTTCCGCCCGTCAGGTGCAGGAGCGCGGGGTAGAACAGTAGCGTCGCTGCAAGACTGAAGAACATTCCCGAGCCCGAGATGAAGCCGAGCTGCGCCACTCCGGCGTAGTGGGTCGGGACGAATGCGAAGAAGCCGATCGCGGTGGTAATGGCGCACAGCGTGATCGAGCTACCGACACTGCGACCGGTCTCGACCAGCGCAGCGTCGCCCTCGATGCCGGCGGCGCGCAGCTCGTAGAAGCGCAGCGAGAAGTGAATGCCGAAATCGACTGCAAGCCCGACGAACAGCACGGCGAACGGAATCGAGATCAGGCTGAGATCGCCGATCGTCGCTGCGGCGAAGCCAGTGGTCCACAGCAGACCCACCGCGAGCGTGGTCACAGTGACGGACACCAATCGCGATGAGCGAAGACCGAGCATCAGCAAGAGCGTGACGACCAGGAACGAGGCGCCGACGGCAAGCAGGCCGGCCTGCCGGGCGACGGCGTCCATCTCTTCGGTGTTGAGCGCCGCATCGCCCGTGATCCGCACGCCGATCCCGTTGTCCAGCGTCAGCTCGAGCTCCTCGGCTGCTTTGCGTACGGCGTCCATCGGTCGCTGGGCAGCCTTCAAGTGGCCGAACTCGAGCACCGGCTGGACGATGATGATGCGCCGCTTGCCGTCGTCGTCAGATCCGGCGGCCCATTCCTCCCAGGCCGCGCTCGTGTCGTCGGCGTCGAGCGCAGCCTCGAGGACGTCGGCGATCCCCGTGAAGGCCTCGGTGAGGCTGGTGTCGGAAACGGGGGCGCGCTCGTCGAGCGCGTCGTCGAGCACGCCGACCATGGAATCGAGCGTGGGCTCGCGTGCGAGCCGCATGAAGAAGGGCAAAGCCACGACCAGCCGGTCGGCGAAGTCTTCGAGCGCTTCCGTGTCGAGGTACAGCAGGCCGTAGGTCTCGAAGAACGAGCCGATGCCCGGCGCGAAGACGGTCTCGAAATGGGTGTCGTCGGCCCGCAGCCTCTCGGCCAGCGCGGCTGCCGCCTCGCGTGCCCTGGGCGCGCTCTCGGCGTCGACCACGATGATCATGGGTTGCTCGAGCACGGGGAACGCCGTCTCGAACTGCTTGGTCAACCTCCGGAAGGGAAGGTCCTCGGAGAGCATGGCGCGCGTGTCGGTGTTGAGGCCGAGCCAGTTGACGGTGGCGGCCGCGGAGACGACCGTGAGCAGCAACGATACGCCCACGACCGCCGCAGCATGGCGCTCGGCGAAGCGCACAGCGCTCGCCGATGCGCGGCTCAGAAAGTTGTCGAGGCGAGTCATCCGGGCGGGCAGCCCGTCGGGCCGTTGTCCTTTTGTTTATCACATCTATATGCGGACCCGCGAGATCCGCCCGAGCGCTGCGCTGGGCTCAATTCGAGGTGGACAGACAGCTACGGGTCGGCTTGGCTCGACTCGAGAACCAGACGGCGGGAGAAACCGAGGCGTTATGCTGGTGGATGGACCCCGATCGGGGGGCGTCCAACGTCTCGGTGGCTTTTTCCTCTTGGCTGTAAGGACTAGGATTGTGAAGAGAAAATCTACTCCTCCGTCCAGGCGTGCCCCCGAGGGTTCTCCGCCCAGGCGCGTGGCCTCGAGGGCCTGAACAATCAGATGGCGATACGTTTTTCCCACCAAGCGGTATTCTTGTTCGTTCTTGCCTGCCTGGCCGGCCTCATGATGGTCGCGGGCGGGCGCGCCCCGGCCCTGGCCGCCGAGTGCGGTGACGACGTCGGCGGAACACGCGTCGCGTGCAGCTGCGGAGACATCGTCGTCTCGGACACGACGCTGCGGCCCGACGATCCCGTCTCCCTTGTTCGCTGTGATCACGACGGTTTGGTTCTGCGGGCTCCCCGAGGGGCTGAGTCGATCGCGCTCGACCTGTCCGGCCTGTCGATCGTCGGATCGGGCCAGGGTTCGGGCATCCGGATTGTCGAGGGTGGCGAGCAGGGCGCGATCATCATCGGCGGCGTTCCGGGTCGCCCGGCCGAGATCGCGGGCTTTCGCAACGGCGTGCGCGCCACCGGGAGCCGCCCTCTCGCCGAGATCCGAGATCTGACGATCAAGGGTAGCTCGCGCGACGGCCTGGTCCTTCGTGGGGCACCGGCGCGCTTGGCTCGTGTCACTTCCGATTCCAATGGTGGCGACGGGCTGCGAATCGGCGGCCGGCAACGCATGCTGGAGGATGTCGAGGCCAGCGGCAATAGGCGCTACGGCGTTCGTGGGAACGTGCGTGGCGCGATTCGTCCCCCGGCGCACGGTTCGGCCGTGAACCCGCAGGACAAGCCGTGATGAAGGCCAAGACGTACACAGGCCTCGCTCCGGCGATCGTGTTCTTGGTGGCGCTCATCTCCTCGGTAGCGGTCGCGCCCCGTGCTGCGCTGGCGGTCTCGACTGCGGACCAGATCTGCACCCCGAACGCTGATCCTTGCTTGATCACCACGGTGATCAAAGTGGACGACGGGTCAACTTTGGATTTTGGTACGCGCGCAGTGGTCTTGAGCGGGAACGGTGAGCTGGATACCGGGGCCGGCACGGTATCCGTTCTTTGCGGTAACTTTGTGGCGGCTGGGCTTACC
>SPBQ01000262.1 GCA_004525875.1 Myxococcales bacterium | reverse complement strand
TTGCATAGGGGTCCTCGGCGTTGAGAACGGCCACGCCGACGCGAGGATCGAGGTACTCCAGGAACAGGCTCGCCTTCGCGGCAAAATACGTCTCCTCGTCACCGTGGTAGTCGAGATGATCGCGCGTGAGGTTCGTGAAGATCGCGGCCTCGAAGCGGCAACCCGCAACCCGGTGCTGGCTGAGTGCGTGCGAGGAGACCTCCATCGCGACCCACCCGCAGCCGGCCGCGGCCATGTCGACCAAGGTGCGGTGGAGTTCCACGGTCGGCGGCGTCGTCATCGACGCACTGCGCTCCTCACCCGGCCAACGGTGGCTGATCGTACCGAGCACGCCCACGCGCAGACCGGCCGCGCCCAGCACGTGGTCGAGAAGGTAGGTGCAACTGGTCTTGCCGTTGGTTCCCGTGACGCCGACCAGGTGCAACCGCTCGGCCGGATCGCCGAGCGCGAACGCCGCAACGGTGCCGGCCGCGCGGACGACGTCGTCGACGAGGACACGCGGGATACCGTTGGTCGCGACATCTCGCGAGCACACGGCAGCCACGGCACCCGCCGCGAGCGCGTCGGCGATGTACTGCGACCCATCGGCCCGCGTGCCCGGCAGCGCCAGGAACACGTCTCCAGGCCGAACCGCCCGCGAGTCCTGCGCAACGCCGGAGATCCGCAGCTGCAGGGGAACGTTGGTCTCGCACTCGAAGCCAGCTTCGCGCAGCCGGCCGAGCAGAGCACCGATCGTGGCGCTGGCGCCGCCTTCATTCACGTGGGTCGCTTGCCTCATCGAACTGCCTCCCCCGCCGCCCTCGCCACCAAGCCGCGAGCGGCTCCGCCCGGGCACAAGTCCAGGCTAGTCTTGTCGGCCCGCGAGCACGAGCGAGACGCGCGACATAGACGCCAGCTCGACGCCGGGCTCCGGCTCCTGCTCGATGACGTATCCGTCGCCGTCGATGCGTAAGCGGCAGGCGCATCCATCGATCGCGCGGATCGCCGAGCGCAGGCTCAGTCCGCGAAGATCCGGCATCGTCCCGTCGAACTCACCGACTGCGGGCGGCTCGGGCTGGGACGCAGACGCCTCGATCGGTAGTGAGCCCTCGATCAGATGCGGAGCACGGTAGATGTGCAGGTAGTCGAGGGCGGCCTCGGCCACGCGCCGGAAGACCGGCGCGGCCACCACACCGCCGTAGTGGCTGCGGCGCGGCTCGTCGATCGACACGGCGATCACCAGGCGCGGATCGTCGGCCGGCAGGTAGCCGACGAACGACGCGACGAAGTCCTTGTGGCTGTAGCGGCCGTCCTTCACCTTCTGCGCGGTACCGGTCTTGCCGGCCACGCGAATGCCCTCGATGCCCGCACGCGGCGCCGTCCCACCCGGCTCGACCACGGCCTCCAGCATCTTCGAAACCAACCGCGCCGACTCCGCGCTCAGCACGCGGGCGGCCACCAGCGGCTCGCCGTCGCTCACGACCTTGCCCTCGGCATCGATCACGCGGCGAACGACGTACGGGCGCATGCGCGTACCCTCGTTCGCGAGAGTCGAGAAAGCGGAGGCGAGCTGCAAGGCGCTCACACTCACGCCCTGGCCGAACGCGATGTTGGCGACGTGAATCGGCCGCCAGTTCGAAACCGGCGGCAGAATTCCCGTGATCTCGCCCTGCAGGCCCGTGCCCGGCCGTGCGCCGAAACCGTAGCCGCGCAGGTAGCGGTGGAAGCTCTCGGCGCCGAGCTTGGCGCCGATCTTGGCCGAGCAAATGTTACTCGACACGCGCAAAATGTCGGGGACGCTGAGGTCACCGTACGGGTGATGATCGTGGATCGTCCAGCCGCCGACCTGCATCGCGCCGTTCTCGCAGAAGTACACGTCGTCGGGCTGGATCGCGCCCGCGTCGAGGGCCGCCGCCACCAGCAGCGGCTTGGTCGTCGAGCCGGGCTCGAACATGTCGGTGATCACTCGGTTGCGGCGGTGTCCGACCTCGGACCGATGATAAAAGTTGGGATCGAACGAGGGCGCGCTGGCCATAGCCAGCACCTCGCCGGTGGCGGGGTCGAGCACCACCACGCTGCCGCCTTGCGCGTCGTACTCCTCGACCTGTTTTTGCAGCTCGGACTCGGCGATCCCCTGCAGCATGGCATCAATCGTGAGTTGCACCGTGGCCCCATGATTCATGCCGCTGACGTCGCGGGTGCTGTGGAACACCCGGCCGCGCACGTCGCGACACACGCGCACGCTCTGCGGCACGCCGCGCAGCCCCTCGTCGAACAGGCGCTCGATGCCCTCGAGGCCCTGCGTGTCGGTACCGACGAAGCCGATCAGCTGCGCGGCCATCGAGCCCTGGGGATAGGTGCGGCGCTGGTCGTCGTGAACGTCGACGCCGGGGATGCCGAGCCGACGAACAGTGTTGGTCTCGTCGACACCGACGCTCTTCGAGAGCCAGACGAAACGACGCGGGTCGTCGCGCAGCAGACTCGTCATCTCGTCGCGTTCGTAACCGAGCAGGGGTGCGAGCAGCTCGGCCGCCTGTTCTTCGTAGACGTACTCGTTGCGACGCATCCCGACACGCGCAGCTGCCACCGTGGTGGCGAGCGTGGCGCCGTGACGATCGACGATCGGGCCGCGGTAGGCGAGCCTCACAGCGTCGCCGCAGCTGATGCGATGCGCCTGGCCGGCGAGTTCCGGGCCCTTGACGACCTTCAGCCAGTACATGCGCGCAACGATGACCAGCGCCGCCGCTGCGGCGAACGCGCCGACGATCGCCAGCCGCCGGCTGAAGGAATTACGGGTCTGCATCGATCGTCATGACCTGTCCGGCGCGCGGCACGCCGAGCCCGAGCTCCTGGCGGGCCGCGTCGCGAAGGCGCTCCGGTGTCGTCTCGTGCGTGACTTCCGATTCAAGCTCCGCGTACTCGATGTCGAGTTTCTCGGCGAGCCTGCCAGTAGTTTCGATACGATAGCCGAGGTCCTGGACCATCAGGTTGAACCACACGAGCACCAGGCCGAGAACGAGCGTGACGACGAGCGTCGTCGTCACGCGCCGTTTGAGATCGGCCTCGGCGGGATCGCTCACGCGCTCGCGCAGCAAGCCTGCGGCGAGACGACGGATCATTCACCACCCTCGCGAGCGGCGTGGTTCGAGACGGGCTCCATCGACAACCGCTCCACAGCCCGCAGACCAGCGCTCCGAGCGCGCGGGTTGCGGCCGACCTCCTCGTCCGTCGGCGGGGTGCGCCGGCGGCTCACCATCCGGACCTTCGGCGTCCAGCCGCAATCGCAGACCGGACGCGACGGCGGGCACAGGCAGTCGGCCGACCAGCGGCGCATCGCGTGCTTCACCATTCGGTCCTCGAGAGAATGATAGCTTAGCACGACCAGGCGCCCGCCCCCGCGTAGCGACCGCCACCCATCCTCGAGAAATCCCGCCAGCCGACCGAGCTCGTCGTTGACCGCGATCCGCAGCGCCTGGAACGTGCGTGTGGCGGGGTCATGACCCGGCCGGCCGCGCACCCCGGCCGCTACGATCGCTGCCCTGAGATCGCCTGTGCTGCGGATTTTCCCTTGTCGACGTCGCCAGACGATCGCCCGGGCGATACGGCGCGCGGCCCGCTCCTCGCCGAGCTCGCGCAGCAGGGTCGCCAACTCGGCCTCGGGCGTTTCGTTGACGATGTCGGCCGCGGTCCGCTCGGCGTGCGGATCCATGCGCATGTCGAGTGGCGCGTCGACGAGGAAGCTGAAGCCGCGCGTGGGGTCGTCGACCTGCGCAGACGACATACCGAGGTCCAGCAGAATGCCGTCGGCCCCGTCGGTCCAGCCGATCGCGGTCAGCAACGCGCCAATGTCCTCATAGGAGCGGTTCTTCAGGGTGAGACGGTCGCCGAACGAGGCAAGAAACGCGCCGGCGCGTTCGAGCGCGGAGCCGTCGCGGTCCAGGCCAAGCAGGCGGCCGCCGGGGGCCGATGCAGTCAAGATCCGCTCAGCGTGGCCTCCCTCACCAAGAGTTCCGTCGACGTAGCGCCCGGACGGACGGACTGCCAGCGCGTCGACGACCTCGTCGAGCATCACCGGCAGGTGACGCCGATAGGCGCCGAAAGCTTTAGATCCGGTGGTCCGGCTGGAATCGTTGGGTTCGCTCACGGTGGGGAGGGCCAGCCCGTGAGAGTCTACGTCAGATCCAGACTCCCTTCAGGCCCTTGATCTTCTGCTTCTGCTGCTCGGCCTCCTCGCGGTAGCGAGTCCAGTCATCGAGCGCCCAGAGACGGAACTTCTTGATGTCACCCGTGTAGACGACGTCCTTCGTGAGGCCTGCGGCGGAGCGATGCTCCTGCGGGATCAGGATGCGTCCCTGCTTGTCGAGGAGCGCCTCCTGCGCCGGATGGATATAATTCGCCAGCAGCGCCTCCTGGACCGCACTGGCGTCGTCGCCGTCGATCTGCGAATCCAGGATCTGCATCACCGTCGTTTCCCAGCGATTGGACGGGTAAATGTCGAGGTAACGCAGGTTCTCCTTCGGCGAGAGCG
>SPBQ01000161.1 GCA_004525875.1 Myxococcales bacterium | reverse complement strand
GTCTGCAAACTCGGGGTTCGGCAGCGTGAACAGCGAGCGCGCGATCGGATTCGAGAACATCGCACCGCCCTCGCGATCGAGGTTGCCGGTGAGAACGTTCAGAACGTCGACGAGCCACGACGCCAGCGTGCCGAACTCCTGCGTACAGGTCCCGATGCGGCCGTACACGGCAGCGCGCTCGACACCGGCGAGCTCGAGCGCCAGCCTGCGGATGCGGTCGGCGGGAATGCTGCAGGTGTCGGCGACCGCCTCGGGCGTGAACGGTCGGCAGAGCTCGCGGATCTCGTCCACGCCGTTGACGCGGCCTTCGAGGTGTCCGAGATCAACCAGGTCCTCGGCGAACAGGACCTGGACCATCGCCATCAGGAGTGCCGCATCGGTGCCGGGGCGGATGGGCAGCCACTCATCGGCGTACTTCATCGTGCCGGTGCGACGTGGATCGACGACGACGACCTTGCCGCCGCGCTCACCGATCTCACGCATCCGGCCACACACGTCGGCAGCCGCGAGCAGACTCCCCTGCGACGCGTGCGGGTTGGCCCCGAGCACGATCAGGAAATCGGTCCGGGCGAGATCGGGGACCGGGATCGTCCACATACCTCCGAACATCAGGGCCGACGATACGTTCTTCGGCCACTGGTCGACGGTACCGGCCGAGTAGGTCCGCGGGATGCCGGACAGCGGCATGAACGCGGCGACGTACTTACCGAGGCCGAGGTTGTGGGCGGTCGGATTGCCGATGTAGGCGCTCAGCGCCTCGATGCCATGGGCGTCGATGACGCCGCGGATCTTCTCGTACGCTACCTGGAGCGCCTCCTCCCAGGACACCTCGACCAGCTCACCATCGCGCCGGACGACGGGCGCGCGCAGACGGTCGGGGTCCTCGTGCAGGTAGCCGATCGTCGTGCCCTTCGGACAGATGTAGCCGCGGCTCCAGACGTCGTCCTCGTCGGGACGGATACGCGTGACGCGCCCGTCCTCGACCGAGATCTCGAGACCACACATGGCCTCGCACAAGGGGCAGGTACGCAGATGGGTCTGTTCCGCCATGTCGTCGAGCCCCCTTCCGCGGCGGCGCCGGCGCCGCGAATCGTGGCAGTTAAGCGGACCGGCGTCGTTTCGCCAACACGCCGGCGAATGGGCACGCGCCGCGCGCTCACGGCTCGACCGCGCGGAAGTAGCGGCCCGGCGTCGTGCCCATCGCACGGCGAAACATCTGGATGAACGCGCTGGGGCTGTCGTAGCCGAGCTCGAGCGCCGTGGCGGTGACCGAGCGGCCGAGCGCGAGGTGTTCGAGCGCACTCAGCAGACGTGCCTGCTGGCACCACTGGCCGAACGTCATGCGCGTCTCGGCTGCGAACAGTCTGGCGAGCGTGCGCTGGCTGGCGCCGGCGACGCGGCTCCACTCGGCGAGCGTGCGCTGGTCGCCCGGGTTCCGCGTCAGCGCGTCCGTGACGCGACGCAGCCGTGGATCCGCGGGCATCGGCAAATGCAGCGGTATCTGCGGCGCCGCCCGGATCTCGTCGAAAAACACGCTCACCAGCCGCATCTCGGACGAGTCGGCACGGAAGGTTTCGGAGAACTCGACGATGCGCAGCACGAGCTCGCGCAGCAGGTCGGTGGCATGGACGACCGAGCACTCGGCGAGCAGCCCGGCGGCCTCCCCCGCACGCACATAGACCGTGCGCATGGCCACGCTCCCCGTCATCCGGATCGAGTGCTCCTCGAACGCCGGCACCCAGACGGCGCGCTGTGTGGGCACCACCCAGTCGCCAGCACGGGTATGCACGGTCATCACGCCGGACACGGCGTAGATGAGCTGCGCACTGTCGTGACGATGCGGGGGGATAACTTCGCCGGCGGGGTAGTCGAGAAGCACTCCGGCAACGGGGCAGGAGAGCGAGGCCACCTCCACGAGCGGAGAAGCGGCTTGGCCGTTTGGCGACATATTCTGACAATATACCGCAAGACGCGCAGGCGGCAACCGTGGCATCCTGCGGCCATGAGCTGGGTTACGCGATCACTCATCCGCTACGGCTACTTTCCGCTGATGTTCCTGGGCGTCGGCGGAGCCGGCGTCGCGCTGATCATCAGCGGTCCCGAGGGCCTGCCGGCTTCGATTCGGGCGGCCGGTATCCTCGGCCTCATGGCGCTGGCGCTCCTGCTCTCTTTCGGAGCCGAACGGCTGCTCCCCTACGAACCGGACTGGAACTCGAGCCGCGGCGACTTCGGTCGCGACGTCGCACACTTCCTCGTCAACGAATCGATGAGCCTCGGGCCGCTGCTCGTCATCCCGATCTTCGCGACCGTCGCGACACCACCCGCCGCCTCCGCGTCACCGGTCTCGCAGCTATGGCCCGGCGAATGGGCGCTGCCGGTTCAGGTCCTGTTCACGCTCGCCGTCTTCGATCTCGGTCAGAATCTATTCCACTGGGCCTCGCATCGGTGGGAACCGCTGTGGCGACTCCACGCCGTACACCACTCGGTCGAGCGCATGTACGGGCTGAACGGAATCATGAAGCACCCGATCTACCAGATCGCGAGCTCCGTCGTCTCGCTCACGCCACTCGTTGTGCTCGGCATGCCGGAAGTGTTCTCGCTGGTGATCGTGTACTGCTCGTTCGTCCAGCTCCTGCTGCAGCATTCCAACGTCGACTACTGCACGGGACCCGTTCGCAGGATCTTCTCGACGGCCGAGGTCCACCGCTTCCATCACCTGCGGGGGACGGCCGGCGACGTGAACTTCGCGCTGTTCTTCGCGTTCTGGGACCACCTGCTGGGCAACGCTTACGACGCCGAGACGAGGCTCGAGAGCCGAGACATCGGTGTCGACTACGAGGGCTATCCGCAGAGCTGGGCGGGGCAGATGCTGGCGCCGCTGAGAAGCTTCAAGCTGCCGACGGGCTAGAGCTCGCGTATCATGCGGGCGATCCCGGGGGATCCGAAGGCCGCCTCGAACGCGGGATCTCGCTTCTCGTCGACGTTCTCGAAGCCAACGCGCTCGTAGGCCGTCTGCGCCGGCGTATTGCCGAGCAGGTAGGCGATCTGCGACTGCGTGTAGCCGGCCGTGCGCCCGCGTTCGAGGATCTCGAGCAGGAGCGCGTGCGCGACACCCTTACCACGCGCCTCCGGGCGCACCGCGACCCACTCGATCACCCATACGCCCGGAGGCGACTCCGGCATGCAGCTCCCCACCGGAGCCATGCGTGCGACGAGCAGCTCCTGGTGCTCGGGCGACCAGTCGCGGGCCTGCATCAAAGAAGCCAGCGCGCCGATGAATGTGTCCATGCCCTTGGTCGCGGCGTCGTAGGCGCTCAGCCCGGCGACCGCGCGGCCGTCGGCCTCGGCGACGAGGAATCCGCTGTAGTGCGCGAACGACACCGGCTCGCCGACGGCCATCGCCGCGATGTAGTCGAGGCGGGGAGCATCGGGGCCGGGAAAGGCGAAGTCCCAGAACGAGAGCGGGCGGTGCGAGCGGGCGGCGGTCTGCATCACCCACGCCAAAAAAGGTGCGTCGGCGGGCGTCGCGTCGCGGATCGTCACGTCCACAGCGGTCGCCTCACCGTTCGCCTGCAAGCCCCGAGAGCGCGGGATCGGAAAGCCATCAGACCTCCTTCAGTGATCGTTGCGCGGCACCCGCAGTCGGCCTGCCCGGCGCTCGATCGGCACCGGCGAGAGATCGCACGGCGACTCTGCGGCCGTCCAGCGCGTGCGAGCGGCAGGCTTTCCCTTAGAAAATCGTTCCTGACATTTTTCGCAGGTGGGAAAGACATACCAGCAGATCGAAGCGGAGATGATCGCGCCGGGCGGCATTTTCGAGGTCGCCGAGGAGGCGATCCGCGGCCGCCACGCCCGTATCTACAAGACACGAAAGAAGTCGCTGCGCGAGTTGCTGGCAGACTCGGCCCTGCAGGGCGACAAGGACTACATCGTCCTCGACGACCGGCGCATCGGCTACGCCGAGCACCTGAAGCTGGTGGCTTCGACCGCCGCGGCACTGCGTGACAGGTACGGCGTGAGCAAAGGCGACCGCGTCGCCATCCTCGCCGAGAACCACGCCGAGTGGATCATCACGTTCTGGGCCACGGTGAGCCTCGGCGGCATCGTCGCCGCGCTCAACGGCTGGTGGACAGCCGACGAGATCGGCTACGGCCTCGACCTCGTCGCACCGAAGGCGCTCGTCGCCGACGCCAAGCGTCTGGCCCGCGCCGGCGACGCGGCGCGAGCACTGCCCACCATCGAGATCGAGTCGGACTTCCGCGAGATCCTCGCATACGCACCCCACGCGGCGCTGCCCGACACGCCGATCGACGAGGACGATCCGGCGCTGATCCTGTTCACGAGCGGCACCACCGGCCGTCCCAAGGGCGCCGTCCAGAGCCACCGCGGTCTGCTCGGCTTCGTCACCGGCGCGTTCGTGCACGGCTTCACTCGCATGACGGCGGCCGCCGAGTCGGGCGCCAGTGGCGACATCGCGTCTCCCTCGCCCTGCATGCTCGTAACCGCACCTCTGTTCCACATCTCCGGACTACACGCGGGCGCTGTGCTGATGCTCGCCGCCGGCGCGACGACGGTGTGGCGGCTCGGCCGCTTCGATCCGGAGGACGTTCTGCGCATCATCGAGAGGGAGCGCGTTACGAACTGGGCCGGTCTCGGCGCGATGGCGCCGCGCGTGCTGTACCACCCCAACGTCGAGAAGTACGACCTCTCGAGCCTGAGGAATCTCGGGGCGGGCGGAGCCCCCACCAGCCCTGAGCTGCAGGAGCGCATGCGCGACGTCGCGCCCAACGGGGCCAACGCGGTCGGCCTCGGCTACGGGTCGAGCGAGACCTGTACGGTCGTCGCGATGATCGGCGGCTCGGATCTCGTCGAGCACCCACGATCGGTCGGCCGCATCCAGCCGTGCCACGAGGTCGAGATCCGCGATGCAGACGGCAACGCCGTTGGCGAGGGCGTCGAAGGCGAGATCTTCGTCCGTAGCCCGTTCAACATGCTCGAGTACTGGCGAAATCCGGAGGCCACGACCGCAACGATCTCGGAGGACGGCTGGCTCGCCACCGGCGACGTCGGCCGGCTCGAGGAGGGACGGCTGTACATCAACGCCCGTGCGCGGGATCTCATCCTGCGCGGCGCCGAGAACGTCTACCCCGTCGAGATCGAGCAGCGGCTCGAGGCTCACCCTGACGTCACCGAGGCGGCAGCGGCGGGAATCGATCACCCCCAGCTCGGTCAGGAAGTGAAGGCCTTCGTGGTGGCCGCCGAAGGCAAAACACGCGACGAGGCAACGCTCGCGGCCTGGTGCGCGGAGACACTGGCGCCGTTCAAGCTGCCGACGAAATGGGAGCTGCGGACCGAGCCGCTGCCACGCAACGCGAGCGGCAAGGTCCTCAAGAACGTGCTGACCGGCGAGGCGGAGAACCTGTTCGTCGAGGAGTGATCCCGACGACGGCTCGATCCCCTAGGCGCCCGGGCTCCTCGCCCGGGCTAGCGCTTCACCTTCAGAAGCAGCTTGAACAGCCGCGAGTGCTTCGCCGTATACGGCGGGTGAAACATCTTCGTGCCGTCGAACATCGGCGTCGTGTGCACCGGCTTGAGCTTGCTGAGCTCCAAGAATCCTTCGCGACCGTGATAGTGCCCCATCCCGCTGGCGCCCACCCCACCGAACGGCATGTCATGCTGGGCGATGTGGAACACGCAGTTGTTGACGGTGACACCACCGGAGACGGTGCCCATCACCAGCTTCTCCTCGTTCTGCTTGTCGTGCGTGAAGACGTAGAGGCCCAGCGGACGATCCCTCTCCGTGACGTATGACAGCACCTCATCGAGACTCTCGTACGTCTTGACGGGCAGGAGGGGGCCGAAGATCTCCTCCT
>SPBQ01000368.1 GCA_004525875.1 Myxococcales bacterium | reverse complement strand
GTGAGCGCGGGCGGGTCAGCACCGACCTCATGTTCGGAACCTCGGCGCGGCGCTATCGCGACGCTACCCCCCCGGTCCCCGCCCGCGACCATCTCCACGAGGACGGGATCGCTGCGTTCACCTACAAAGCGTCTGCGGAGCTGGACCAGGCGCGTTTCGAGCGGTTCCTGGGCCGCTTGCCCCCGTCAATCCTGCGCGCGAAAGGATTCATCCGCTTGGCGGGCAATCCCTGGAGGTGCCTTTTCAACTACCCCTGTGGGAGATACGAGCTGAACTGGGTAAAGTTGGATGCTGAGGGCGCTCCGAGCCAGGCCGTGTTCATCGGCAAGGGAGTGGAGCGCGTACGCGCCCGCATCGAGCGGGAGCTGGCCCTGTGCGAGGTCGGTTGAATAGATGAGTTCCGAAGCGGGAGAGATCTCCGGCGCCGAGCAGGCCGAGGGAGGGAAGGACGTCCACGAGTCGATCGTGAAGACGTCGGCCTCGGCGCGCTTCGACGAGGTAGTCATGGGGACGCGCAAGGTCTCGCTCGACGATCTGCGCAAGATTCGTAGATTTGCCGCCGAGAAGGGCGAGCGCGTCGATCGGATGCTCGTCGAGCTGGGTTTTCTCTCCGAGGACGACCTGCTGCCGGTGATGGCCGAGTTCCACGGCGTCCGGCTCGGCGAGGCTTCGGAGATTCCCGACTCACCGCCCGCCATCGGCAAGCTGAGCGTCGACTTCATGCGCTCGGCCCGGATCCTCCCCGTCAAGGTCGCCGACGGTGTCGTCGAGTTGGCAATGGCGGATCCCGGCGACGGCTCCATCGTCGAGAACGTGGAACTCGTCACGGGGCTGAGGGTCCTGCCGGTGCTGGTTCGCGCTCGCGATCTCCTCGAGCGGTTCGATACAATTTTCGGGCAGACGGAGAACACCGGGGAGGGTGATGAGAACGGCGTAGAGATCATGCAGGATGACGAGGAGGACGTCGAGCATCTGCGTGACATGGCCAGCGAGGCTCCCGTCATCCGGCTCGTGAACCAGATCCTTTCTCGCGCGGTCGAGCAGCGTTCCTCCGATATTCACGTCGAGCCGTTCGAGAACGAGCTGCGGGTGCGCTACCGCATCGACGGCGTGCTCCACGACGTCGATCCGCCGCCGCGCAGCATGACGGCAGCGGTGATCTCGCGTTTGAAGCTGATGGCGAAGCTGAACATCGCCGAGCGGCGGCTGCCGCAGGATGGCCGGATCAAGGTCCGGCTCGTCGGACGTGAGATCGACCTGCGCGTGTCCAGTCTGCCGACCCTGTACGGCGAGAGCGTCGTTCTACGTATTCTCGATCGTTCGAGCATCGTCGTCGACTTGTTGAAGCTCGGAATGCCGGACGAGACGCTCGCCGGATTCTCTCACATGATCGGCCAGCCGCACGGCCTCTTGCTCGTCACGGGCCCGACCGGTTCCGGTAAGACGACGACGCTCTACGGCGCCCTGGACAAGATCAACTCACCGGACAAGAAGATCATCACGATCGAGGACCCGGTTGAGTACCAGCTGCGTGGAGTCAACCAGATCCACGTGCGCTCGAAGATCGGCTTGACGTTCGCGGCCGGGCTGCGCTCGATCGTTCGCCAGGACCCCGATGTCATCATGGTCGGCGAGATTCGTGACGCGGAGACCGCGGAGATCGCCATTCAGGCGGCGCTCACGGGTCACCTGGTTCTCGCCACGCTGCACACGAACGACGCGCCCGGTGCGATCTCGCGATTGCTCGATATGGGAGTGGAGGACTATCTCCTCGCGTCGTCGTTGCTGGGCGTCCTGGCCCAGCGACTGGTCCGCAACATCTGTCCCGCGTGCCGGCGGCCCCTGGAGCCGACCGCCGAGCTCCTGCACGAGGTTCACGGGGCAAACGAGGCGGACGTGACGATCTACGCGGAGGTGGGCTGCAAGGAGTGCTCGGAAACCGGCTTCCATGGCCGCTCGGGTATCTATGAGCTGCTGGACGTGCAGGAAGCAGTCCGTAAGATGATCCTCGAGCGCAAGCCCGCCGACCAGATCAAGGCCGTGGCGGTACAGCTGGGCATGCGGACTCTGCGTGACGACGGATGGCGCAAGGTGCGTGCAGGTACGACGACGGTGGCCGAGGTGCTGCGAGTCACGCAGGACGAGTAGCCGCGCGCACGCTTGCGCGGGTGGCGCATCCGCGGCTGGTCGCAATCGTTCCCGCCTTCGGTGCGGGTGGAACGCTGCGACGCACGCTCGACGCTCTGCTCCAAGACAACCGGGGTTTCGTCGACGAGGTAATCGTCGTGGTTAGCGGCGACGATGATCGCGCGGTCGGCATCGTCGCGGGCTACGGACGAGCGATGCTGGTGCGGTGCGAGGACCGCCTCTCGGCCGGAGCCGCACGCAATCTCGGCCGCCGCTGCGCCCCCACCGCTGCGCGCCTGCTGTTCGTCGACGCCGACTGTGCGCCGGCCGCGGGCTGTGTGGCGCGGATGATCGCCGCCGCTGCGCGAACGGGAGCGGCTGCCGTCAGTGCCACCGTGAAGGGGGCGGGTGCGGGTATGATCGGATGGCTGCGCCATGTTCTGGAGTTCAAGGACGCCGAGCGCGGCGTCGGCGTCGTGTCCGCGACGCTGCTGTGCGATCCGGATGCTTTCGATGCCGCCGGCGGCTTTCCCGACATGTGGCCCGGCGAGGATCTCGTCTTGTGCGAGCGGCTCGGTCGCGACGGTCGCACGATCCTCAGGATCGATGAGGCGGTGACCATTCATCTCCATCCCGGGGGCTGGCGGCCGTTCCTCGAACACCAGTACCGGCTCGGTCGCACGTCCGCCGTGGCCCGAGCGATGACGCGGATGAGCGGCGCCGGCTTCGTACAGCAGCGCTGGTTGACCGCGTTGCTGCCCGTCGGACGCGCGGTGAGGGCGGCGGTTTGGTTGGCGCGGCACGAACCGCGCGGTCTGCCGCTTTTCATCCTGGCCCTGTCGCTGTACGTTGCGGGCCTGATGAGCTGGACGGTCGGTTTTTCGAGGGCGTCGCGACAGTGCAGCTGACGAGCGGCACGGGCCCGAGACCCGAGCTCGCAGTCGTCGTGGTCCATCACGGCGACCGGGGTCTGCTTCGCCGCTGCCTGCAGGGCCTCGACGCGATCGGTCGGGAGTCGCGACTCGAACTCGTGGTCGTCGACAACGACGGGCCCAGCGTGGACGGATCGACGTCGCCACTGCGCATCGGAACGACGTTGCCTGCGAGATGGATCCACAATCGGAGAAACCTCGGATTCGCGGTCGCCGCCAACCAGGGTGCGGCGCTAGCGAGTGCGCCATTGCTTTTGTTCCTCAATAGCGATGCGCGGCTGCCGGTCGGTGGGCTGCGCGAGATGCTCGCTGCGATGCACGGCGACGCGGGGCTGGCCGCTGTCGCGCCGATGACGGTTGTGCCCGCGGCTCTCTCGAGTGGCGCCCGTCAGCCTCGCGACCCTCGTCGCCGTTTCCTCGGCCCGCTATCGCAGGCCGCCGGTCTGCTCGGCGTCGGTCGGGGGCGACGTCCCGGCGGCGGCGTGAGGCGCCGCGCCGTATCCGGCATCTCGGAGGTCTCCGGTCCGTTCTGGCTGGAGGCCTGCGCGCTCGTCGTGCGGCGCGCGGTGCTGCGCTCGGTCGGCGGTTTCGACG
>SPBQ01000112.1 GCA_004525875.1 Myxococcales bacterium | reverse complement strand
GGCGCTGCTGGACGGCGATCGTTGGGTCGTCACGGGCCAGAAAGTTTGGACCTCGGGCGCGGAGTGGTCGGACTGGTGCTTCGTTCTTTGCCGCACGGAAATGGATCAGCCGAGCCATCGCGCGCTTTCGTATTTGCTGGTGCCGATGAAGCAGGCCGGGGTCGAAGTGCGGCCGATCGTGCAGATGACCGGCACTTCCGAGTTTAGCGAGGTGTTTTTCGACGGTGCGGTTACGGATGCCGCTCTCGTCGTTGGCGCACGCGGCGACGGCTGGAAGGCCGCGATGGCCACGTTGGCGTTCGAGCGCGGCGCGTCCACGCTCGGCCAGCAGTTCCAGTTTGCCAACGAGCTCGACGAGGTGATCGCGATCGCGAAGCGCAACGGCAAGGCTTCGGATCCGATCATGCGCCAGCGGCTGGCCGACGCGTATATCGGGCTTCGCATCATGCGTTTCAACGCGCTACGCATGTTGTTCGCGGGCGACAAGGCCGAGCTCGGACGCGAAGCGATGATGACGAAGCTCTACTGGGCCACGTGGCACCGCGACCTCGGCAAGCTGGCGATGGACGTGCTGGGGCCGGAGGCGGAGATCGCAGCGGGCGAGCCGTACGAGCTTTCGGGGCTGCAGCGGCTGTTCTTGTTCACCCGCTCCGACACGATCTACGCTGGCACCAACCAGATCCAGCGAAACATCATTGGCGAGCGTGTGCTCGGGCTGCCGCGCGAGCCGCGGCCGACGCCGGCCCGCCAGGCAGCGCAAGTAGCGCAGTCGGCGCAAGTGCGGCAGCCGGCAAAGGACGCATGAACGCGAAGACTCCGACGTATCCCACTGGCCACGACCTGCTCGCGGGCCGCACCGTCGTGGTGACGGCGGCTGCCGGCACCGGCATCGGCTTCGCAGCGGCAAAGCGCTGCATCGAGGAGGGTGCGATCGTCATGATCAGCGATCTCCACGAGCGTCGCCTCGGTGAGGCTGCCGAGCGGCTGGCGGAGGTGGCCGGCGCTCCGGTCGCGTCATGCCTGTGCAACGTCACGAAGCAAGACGAGATCGACGGACTGTTCGACGCCGCCGTGCGTGAGCTCGGTGGCGTCGACGTGGTCGTCAACAACGCGGGGCTCGGGGGCTTCTCGCCGCTCGTAGAGATGACCGATGAGCAGTGGAACGTCGTCCTCGACGTCACGCTCAACGGAACGTTCCGCATGACGCGGGCCGCGCTCCGGCACATGACGGCGCGCGGCCAGGGCGGTGCGATCGTCAACAACGCATCGGTGCTCGGCTGGCGTGCCCAGGAAGGGCAGGCACACTACGCTGCGGCGAAGGCCGGCGTGATGGCGCTCACACGCTGCGCGGCGATGGAAGCGGCCGCGGCGGGCGTACGCGTCAACGCCGTGGCGCCGAGCCTGGCCATGCACGAGTTCCTCGCGAAGGTGACGCCCGACGGTTTGCTCGAGGAGCTCGAGCAGCGCGAGGCCTTCGGTCGCGCGGCCGAGCCGTGGGAGATCGCCAACGTGATCGTCTTCCTGGCCAGCGACCTCTCCTCGTACATGACCGGCGAGGTCGTGGCTGTCAGCAGTCAGCACCCGTAGTTTCGTTCGTTTCAGACGAGGGCCGGGATCGTGAGCCTGCAGCGGACACCGTCGGCCGGGAAGGTCATGACGATGGTCCCGTCGAGCTCGTACTCGACCAGCCTGCGGATCAGGCTGAGCCCGGTTCCGTCCCGGGCGGGAGCCGAGACGGGCGGCCCACCGCTCTCGCGCCACTCCAGATCCAAGACGCCGTCGGCCGCGTGGCCCCACCGCAGACTGACGCAGCCGGCGCGTGCCGAGAGCGCCCCGTACTTGAGCGCGTTGGTGCCGAGCTCGTTGAGCGTGAGCGCGAGCGGCGTCATCGCGCCGGCCGTCACACGCACGGACGCACCCTTGGCGCTGACCCGCCCTTCGGAGGCCGCGCGGTGCGGGGCGAGCACGAGCCTCACGACGCTGTCGAGCGCGAGGTCTTGCCACTGGGCCTTCGCCAGCGCCTCGTGCGTGCGCGCGAGGACGTGGACGCGGGCGGCGAACGACTGGCGATATTCCGTGAACGAGAGCGCTCGCTCGGCTGTCGCGTCGGCGAGGCCGATGACGGTTGCCAGTACGTTCTTGACGCGATGGTCGAGCTCGCGCATCAGTAGATCCTGGCGCTCCTCGGCTCGTTTTCGGGCTGTAATATCGGTGATCATTGCAAATGCGCCGACGACCTTGTCGTTCTCGTCGCGGATGGGGCTGGTCGCGAGGATTGCCCACATCGGCGTGCCGTCCTTGAGTTCGAACTCGAAGTCGAGCTTCGCCTCGACGCCCTGCTGGCTCCGCCGGAAACTCTCCTCGGCTTCGGGTCGCCATCGGTCGTTCGTGAAGTCGAGGAGCGAGCGGCCGATCATCTCGTCGACGGTGTAGCCGAGCATCTCCGCCATCCCGTGGTTGACGAAGGTGGTGTTGCCGGCGGTGTCGAGCGTCCAGATGCCCTCGCTCGCCGTTTCGATCAGACGCGTCAGATCGCGAGCGGCCCTCTCGCGCTCGACGATCTCTGCTTCCAGCCGAGCGTTCGTGTCTCGCAGGTCGGCGGTCCGCGCTTCTACGAGCTGCTCGAGCTGCTCCTTGGTGGCGGCGAGAGCGGCCTCGGCGCGCTTGCGTCGGGTGATGTCGGTGGAGATGCCGCAGACCCCGTACATCTCGCCGTCAGGACGGAACAACGGGAACTTGACCGAGATGTAGTCATGCGGGCCGTCCTCGTGCGGCGCGATCTCGTCGAACTCGCGCTCAGCACGCGCCTTCAGGACTTCGAGATCGTTGCGCCGAAACGCGTCCGCGACGAGCTTGGGAAATACCGAATGGTCCGTTTTGCCGCGCAGCATCTCGTTGGTCACGCTGAAGAGCTGCTCGAAGCGACGGTTGACCAGGATGTAACGACCCTTGACGTCCTTCAGATAGATGACGGCACTGGTGTAGTCGATGATGGCCTTGAGGCGCTCCTCGCTTTCGCGCAGGCGCTGCTCCTGACCTGTCAGCGTCCGGACGAGCAGGACGAAGCCGTCTCCCCGGGATTGCGCGATGCGCTGCTGTCGGATCTCTGCGGCGAAGTCCGTTCCGTCACGGTGGCGGGCGTCGACGCGCCGGCAGCGCGGGTCAGACTCGGAGAGGGGTGTCGAAAGGGAGGGGAAGAGTGCGCGGACGTTCAGGTCCGCCGCTTCGTCGGACCGGTGACCGAATGCGCGCTCGGCGGCCGCGTTGAAGGAAGTGACGCGGCCGCTCTCGTCGAGTGTGACGACGATGTCGTCGGCGAGATCGATGATCGCCTGGCGGATCGCAGGCTGATCGACGATCTCGGCCGTGGTCGCTTTACGCATCGTTGCTTCCGGGGGGGCGCTCGGTCTCGTCTATCACGGCGGCGATCGACAGGGTAGCGACGAGACGTCCGCGGGATTGCCGACGACAGATGAGAGGTTTCTGCGCGCCGCGCGCGTCCCGCCTCTCTGGTGTTCTCGTCCTGCCGCGGCTACGTTCGGCGGTCGTGAAGGGCTCTCACCTGGCCTATGCCGTCGCCGGACTGGCTGCTCTGATCGTCGCGTTCGGTCTGTCCCGCAACGGCGCTCGCGTGGCCACCGGCGACCCGATCCGCATCGCGTTCGCAGGACCTGTCACCGGGCCGAGCGGTGAGGACGGCCAGTCGGCGGTCAACGCGATCGAGCTGGTATTCGAGCGCGCGAACGCAGCCGGGGGGGTCGGTGGCAGGCCGCTCGAGCTCGTGACGTTCGATGATCGCAACGATGCCGAGCTGGCCCGCGCTCGCGCGCCACGGATCGCGGAGGATCGCAGCATCGTGGCCGTCATCGGTCACAACTACAGCACCTGCTCGATGGCCGCCGGTGAGGTCTACCGCGAGCGCGGAGTCCCGGCCGTCTCCACGGCGGCCACCAATGTGGCGGTCACGCGTGACAACCCGTGGTACTTCCGTGTGATCTTCAACGACCGCGTTCAGGGCCGATCGCTCGTTCTCTACGCCCACGACGTGCTCGGCGCGGAGCGCTTCGGGATCATCCACGAGACGGAACGCTACGGCGCGTACCTGGCCGAGGTGATGGCGCAGCAGGCTCCCCGTGTCGGCATCGAGCTGGTGCGGAGCTGGGCCTACGACCCGGCTGCGGCGAACCTCGATAGCACGCTCGCACGAATCGTGCGTGAGGCGCTCGAGCCGGCCGCCCCCGGCCTGCTCGTGCTCGCCGTGCAACCCTCTGCCGGCGCCAAGCTCGTCAAGCTCCTGCGCGACGGTGGATACGCAGGGGTGATCGTTGCCTCCGACACGCTGGCGTCGCAGGCATTCATCGACGCGCTCTCGGTCTATCCCGAGGAACGCGCGCGCCCCGGTTTCTACAGTGACGGCGTGTACGCCAGTACGCCGTTCTTATTCGACGTGGGCGGCAAGGATGCCGACCGATTCAGCCGTCTATACCTGCGGCGCTACGGTAGGCCGCCGACCTGGTATGCGGCGTTCGCGGCCGACGCGGCGACTGTCCTCATCGAGGCGATGAGACGTCGCGGCATCTCGCCCGTGCCGGATACGATCAAGGACGATCGCGCCGCGCTGCGCGACAGCCTGGCCGGGATCGATGCACTGGAACCCGTGCACGGGATTACCGGCGCCAACTGGTTCGATACGATCGGCGACATGGACAAGCCGGTGCCGATGGCGCGCTTCGTTCGTCAGGAGCTCGTCTCCGCCTGGTCCCAGCTCGAGCTGCTGCCCTACGTCGAGGATCTGGACGATCTCGACGACGCGCACGATCCCGAGCGTGTGACTTTCCACGACGGCGACGCCTATTACCGCAAGCACGTCGCACGCGTGGGGCTGCTCGCGCGCAAGATGACCGCTGTCGATTTCGACGCCGGAACGTTCGACATCGATTTCGACCTCTGGTTCCGCGACAACGGCGTGGACGATCTCGAGGACGTCGAGTTTACCAACGCGGTGGAGCCGGTGGTGCTCGGAGAGCCGGAGGAAGAGCTCTACGATGCCGGCGTGCGCTACCGCCGCTATCGAGTCGAGGGAACGTTTCGGGCCGATACGCTCGACGCAGGGTACGGCGGGCACACCATCGCCATCAGTCTGCGCCATCGCCTGCGAACGAGCGAGGATCTCGTGCTCGCCGTCGATCAGCTGGGCATGGGGCTCGATTCCAATGCGGCGCGCGAGCGCCGTCTCGCGCGGGCCAGCTCCATATTGCCGAGCCATAGCCGCTGGACCATCACCGACCTGATGGTCTTCGAGGAGGACGTCGACGAGCCGGCGCTCGGCCACCCCGCCTACATCACCGGCGTACGTCCGGTGCGAAGCTTCTCGCAGCTGACGATTGCGGCCTCGCTCGGGCCGCGCGGGACGCGAATAGCCGATCTGGTCCCGGCCGCTGCGTTGCCGCTGCTGTTCACCTTCAGTCTGCTCGCCAGCCTGGCTCTCATGGCGGTCAGCAAGACGCGGCATCCGAAGCTCGGGTGGGCCGTCCAGTCGGTGGTTGCCGTCGTCATGCTCGCGGCCGCCGAGCCGGTGGTCGGCAACTGGATCCTTGCGAACTGGGGCGCCTACTACACGCGCGAGCTGCCGCGGCTCTTCGGTGCGCTGTGGTGGCTGCTACCGGCGGTGCTCCTGAATCTCGCGGTCGCGCGTTTCGTCTGGGCACCGGCCGAGGGCCGGTCGGGTTTCCCGGTGCCGAGCGTGCTGCGCTATTCGGTGGCCGTCGTGATCTACGTGTTGGCGTTCTTCGGCGTGATCGCTTTTGTCTACGACTACCGCCTGACCGGCCTGCTCGCCACGTCCGGAGTGCTGGCGATGGTCTTCGGGCTCGCGGTCCAGCTCAATATCACCAACCTGTTCGCCGGTGTCGCCCTCAACATGGAGCGGCCGTTCCGCGTGGGCGACTGGATCATGATCCACGGCCCTACGCCCGATCCGGCGAGCTCGGTGATCGGTATGGTCACCGACATTAACTGGCGCACGACGCGGCTGCAGACGGCCGACGACACGGTCATCGTCATCCCGAACGGATCGATTTCCGAGAAGACGGTCACGAACTTCATGTCACCGACCGAGATGAGCCGCTTCGAGCTCTACTTCACGGTCGACCAGAGTGTGGAGCCTGATCGCGCCATCGCGGTCATGAGGGAGGCGGTCTACAGCATTGCCGGGGCCGAGCGCGATGGCCCGCTCGCCGACCCGGAACCGACCGTGCGCATCAACAAGACCACGGAGAACGGCATCGAGTACGTCATCCGCTACCGGATCGTTCCACGCGATGTCTCGCCGCTCAAGGCTCGGCATACGATCAACGAGAGCGTCATCCGGCACTTGCACGCGTCGGGGATCCAGCTCGCTACCCCACGGCGCCGCATCGAGGAGGCGTCGGCGCCGGATCGCACGACGGATGCGTAGGGCGATGCCGTGTCGTCCTGGCGTGCTCGGCCCACTTGCCGTGCTCGCGGTGCTCGAGATGTACACGGTCTCCAGGGTCGCACGCGCCGAGGACGGACCCGTGTTCAACTTCGGTCTGGCCACGTCGTACGTCTACGACTTCCGTCGGCCGGATAACGGCGGCATCGGCAGCTTCAACTCGAAGTCGTACGCGGGCGGCAGGCAGGCCGACGCGTTCAACATCGATCTTCTTCAGCTTGGCATCATGGGCACTCGCGGGCGTGCGAGCTACGGCGCCAAGATCGACCTGGGCGACCGTGCGCAGTCTCTCAACGACAGCGGCACGAACAATATTGCGGTGCAGGAGGCGTGGATTCGCTACGACATGGACGTGCTCTCGCTCAGAGCTGGCCGCTACGGGACCCCGATCGGCTACGAGGTGCGCGAACCCTGGGGCAATCCGAACGTGAGTCGCTCCTACGGCTGGGACATCCAACCGGCCAACCACGATGGGTTCACCATCAGCGGCGGTGCGGGCGCGCTCGAGGTCATGATGGGCCTGGCCAACGGCTTCACAGCGAACGAACGCCCGCCGCTCGGCGGTTCCGCCGACGCCGGTAACGACATCGACGACGAGACGGCCGTGCTCGGCAAGGTCGGCTTCAGCGTATCGGATCGCCTCGACGTGTTGGTCGCCGGGATCTACAACGAACTACTCGATACCGAGAAGCGCACGATGGTGACGGCGATCGTCGACGGGGCGGTCGCGGCGGTGAGCGTCGACCTCCGCTACGCCCTCGAGGCC
>SPBQ01000425.1 GCA_004525875.1 Myxococcales bacterium | reverse complement strand
GCGCTCCTCGCCCTCCACGAGCAACTCCCAGCCGCCCTTCGATACATGCGAACGGCCGGCCGTCAGCATGATCCAGCCGACGAAATCCGCGTCGTCGGTAGCCGCCGGTCTCAGGATGACGCTCACGCCGTCACGTCCTACCAGTGCCAGACCTGATCGAAGTCGCCGAGGAGACGGGCCAGCCCGCTGCGTGAGACCGTTTTGAGCCCGTCGATCACGTCCCCCGGCTCGATGCCACGGTCGGCAAGATCCTCCTCGACCACGTAGACGTCGACTCCCTTGGGTAGCAACGCCGCGAGATCGCCGGCGAGGTCGGGGGGCTGCGTCTGCGGCACGCCGCCGATGGCGAGGCCAGACGCGTCCTGTCCCCGGGTCGCGTAGTTCACCGCGTTACCACGCAGCAAGAGTGCGAGGTCGGCGCCCGCGCCCTTCATCGCGTGGGTGATCCACACGATCGTGTCGTCCTGTTCTTCGAGCGTCCCGCGGTAGGCCGCTTCTACGATGTTCAGTGCTTTCATGGCTGGCTTCCTCGACGGCCGGCTGACGGCGTCAGGACCGCGTCCCGATCACGAGCGTGTTGTCGGATCCTTCCGCGAACTTCCAGAAGTCGCCCGGCGTGCCGCGACGAACACCTTCGATGGCATCGTCCGCGCCGCGCTCGTCGACACACAGCCCGCAGTTCACCCAGTCGACCTTCCCGCCGTTGGCCGCCGCCTGCTCGATGAGCGCGGCGATCCACTTGTGCGGCAACGGGTGGTTCTCCTCCTCCACGCCGCGTCCGTGGACGGCGTTCGGATGCGGTTTCTGTTTCGAGAACGGCTGCAGCACGGCGCCCTCGTAGGCGAACACGTTGATGTCATAGCCCCGGCCCGCCGCGATGGTCATGAGCCTGAGCGCGGTCGTGGAGCGCGCGTTCTCGTAAGGCGCATCCATGATCGCGAAGGTGAGTGTCTTCTTTTCGGCCATATTCCGCGCCTCCTTCAGTGCCACAGCGCCTTGCGGCCCTCGGTGAGCTGGTCGACGATCGTGTCGAGCGGTGCCGCCTTGACGCCGGCCGCGAGCTTGGCCGCATCGATGCCGCGCTCGCGCAGAGAGAAATCGTCGGCGAGGATCTCGACGCCCGCGCCGGCCAGAGCCGTGAGGCTCGCGGTGTGCTTGCTGGGCCGGGCGGGCAGAACACCGTTCTGAACGAGAAACAGCGTGACCTGATTGCCGTCGCGCGCCAGATCGGCGGCCAGGCCGTAGTAGTTCGCTACGTCGTTACTATCAAACGGATCGCGCGACTCGATGAGCAGGTACTTTGCCACGTTCTTCCTTGCCTCCGGGAGATGGGGTCAGATCGAATCCATCCGACACTAGTGCTCGGTCCCGGCTTTGGAAACCCTCTGCGGCGCCCGAGCGGAGTGAGCAAAGCAGCGATGGCGCGCGCCTCAGACGAACCGCGCCGCGAACCGCAGGCGGATGTAGTCGGCGGTCCACTGGCCACTTTCGTCGCACAGCTGCGGCTCGAGCCGCGCTCGCACATCCGCGATGAACGACGTCCGATCGGGCTCCGGCAGCGCGTTCGCAAAGCATCCCGCGAACGTCTCGAGCCAGCCTGTCACGTCGCCCGGGAGCGGCGTCGGCCGCGGGATCAGATCGATGAAATCGACCACGAACCCGTGGCTCTCGAGCAGCCGCCGGTACTCGCCGGCGTCGGGGAAGTACCACGGATTGACCGGCCCTGGATCGACGCCACGACCCGCGAGTTCCGCTTCGAGCGCCGCGACGATGCGCGCCACGCAGCCGGAGCCGCCGAACTCGCCGACGAAGCGCCCACCGGGGGCCAGGGCGCGGACGACCGAGGCGATCGCCGCTTCGGGCGGACGCACCCAGTGCAGGACGGCGTTGCTGAACACGGCGTCGAACTCGGAGTCGAAGGGCAGTAGGCGCGCGTCGTGAACGCGTGCGTCGATACCGGCCCGCCTGGCGGCTTCGACCTGCGCCTCACTGCTATCCACACCGACGACCTGGCAGCCGATCTCGACGAGCGTCTGCGAAAGTGCACCGTCGCCGCAGCCGAGATCGAGCACTCGCTCACCGGGACGCGGCGCCAGCAGCTCGACCACCGGCGCTCCCAGCTCCGATACGAAGCGCGCGTTGCGCGCGTACCCGTTCGGATCCCAGGTCTGCCCGTCCGCGTGCGGCGCATCCCTTCGCTTGTCATCCGTGGTCAACGGTCGTGCTCCCCCTCAGTCGTCCTCGAGCGTGGTGACACCGATCTTCGTCGTCCCGGCCTCGAGCTTGACGTAAGTGCCGTCCACTCCGAAGACGACGTCGGTACCGGGCGGGACTTCCATGCCTTGCCGGAACATCCATCGCGCCACGGCGTTCGGGACGGGCGGAACCAGATGAGTGAGGACCAGGACACGCGCACCGGCCTCGCCTGCCACCTGCGCCGCCTCGGCGGGCGTCGTGTGATAGTCGAGGATGTCCGATGTCAGCTTCGCCCAGCGCGCCGCCCCGCGCTCCTCGAGCTTCGCGGACAAACGTTTCACGATGTGCGCCGCGACAGCCTCGTGCACGAGGACATCGGCACCGCGGGAGTTGCGGGCCAGGCTCTCTGAACGCTTGGTATCGCCACTGACCACGACACTGCGGCCGCCGTAATCGAATCGATACCCGTAGGCGGGGTCGACCGGCCGGTGGTCGACGCGAAATGCCGTGATGCGCAGACCGTCCATTTCGAGCACCTCGGCACCAATCGCACCGTCGTCCGCCGCGACGGTCACCGGGACCATTCCGACCGCCGCGGGCGGCATGAAGGCCGCGCCGTGGTGCGCCACGCGGTAACTCGAGTCGGCGGCGTAGGCCTGGTTGAAGCCGTTCACGACGGCCTCGATGCCTGGCGGTCCATACACCGCAAGCGGCGACTCGCGTCCGGCGACCCAGCTCTGCATGGACACCTCGCCGAGCTCACCGATGTGGTCGGAGTGGAAATGGGTGAGCAGGACGCCGCCGAGCGCCGCGCGCGGAAGTCGCCAGAGCTGCACGTTCTCCCAGGACCCCGGGCCCACGTCGACGAGCCACAGCTTGCCGCCGGCGATGACGGCCGTACATGAAGCGGCCCGGTCGCGATCGGGCCGCTTCATGT
>SPBQ01000165.1 GCA_004525875.1 Myxococcales bacterium | reverse complement strand
GAGATGCGGGCGCGCTCGGATCTTCTCCGCGCTGGTCGGGTCGTTGTGGACGAACCATAGCGCGTGGAACACAGCCGCGTCGGCGATCGTGAAGTGCTCTCCGAGCAGGTGCGATTTGCCGTCGAGCGCGGCATCGATCCAGTCGAGGTAGGCGGCCAGCATCGCTCCGAGCCCCGGCGCCGCCGCCCTCAGCGTGTCGACGTCGAGGCCGGGCATCATCTTCTTGCGATCGTCGATCAGCTCGCCCGGCAACGCCCCGGCCAGGGCCCCGAATACGAGTGGTGCGCACACCGGGAAGATGAGCTGCTTGTCGGCCCAGGCGCCGCTCAGATCGGCGACCCCGGCGGTCGAGCCTGGGTAGGGCGGCGGGTCGGGATGGAGCCGGTCGAGCTTGCGCGCGATCAGCGAGGTGTCGCAGTAGATGTCAGCGCCGATCTGCATCACGGGAATGCGGCGAAAGCTCGCGGTGAGGGGCGTCAGCTCGGGCCGCGGAAGCCACATCGGTTGGTCGACGCTGCGGTAGGAGATGTTCTTGAGTGCGAATACCTTGCGAATCTTCTCGGAGAACGGCGACAGCGCGTAGTTGTGGAACACGATCTCGTTGGCTGCGATTTCCATTTTCTTCCCTGCGGCGCGCGAACGGCTGGTCGAGCTGAGCGCGTTGTAAGCAGCCGCGCCGCTTACGGCAACGGGATCCAGCGTCGGCGTAGGTTGCGGGGAACGTCGGCGCTCCTGGCCATTGCCACGGCGCGTGTCGGCATCGCGACTCAGCGCCGGCTGGCGAGCTCAGCCACCAGATCGAATAGCGCGATGATGTCGGGCTCTGAGGAGTCGCTGGCAAATTCGCGGAACAGCGTATCGACGTTGATCGCGATTCGTTCGGATTCTCCCCACCCGGAGAAGTCTCCGAGTGTGATGTCGCGGGCAGCGTCGGCCGCCGACATGCCGGCGTCGAAGCGATTGCGGGCCTCGGCTTCCAGGTAGACCAGGTAGTCGCGCACGCCGGCGACGCCGTTCTTGTCGGTCACGGGTCCGTGCCCCGGAACGACCGTCTCGAGATCCATGGCGAGCATGAGCTCGCAGGCGCCGATCCAGTTGGCGACCGGTCCCTCCCACAGGATGGGCGTGCCGTCGATGAACAGGATGTCGCCCGTGAAGACGGTTCGATCCCCCGGGACGTGCACGAGGACATCGCCGCGCGTGTGGGCCGGGCCCACCTCGATGAGCTCCACGCGCTTGCCGGCGACGTCGACCTCGAGGCTGCCGTCGAACACGCGCGTCGGGGGCGTGACCGTCACCGTGTCGAACTGGAACCGGCCCATGTGCTCGCGTAGATAATCGACGCCGGGGCCCAGCCCCTCACTTGCCGCCAGCGCGGCGAAGGCGCCCGGCTGCAGCGCGGTGAGCATCTCTTCGCGGCAGGCCGTCGAGGAGATGATCTCGGCGTCGCCGACCAGCTCGTTGCCCCAGCAGTGATCGCCGTTGGCGTGCGTGTTGACGACGCTGCGGATCGGACGTGAGCCGGTCACGTCGCTCATCGTGTCGAGCATCGCGCGCGTGAGCGGCACGTCGAACAGCGTATCGACGAGCATCGCCCGGTCCTCGCCGACGATCAGGCCGGCGTTGCTCCAGCCCCACGAGCCGTCGGGCTGGAGATAAGCCCAGCAGCCGTTGCCGAGGTCGTGAAGTCCTTGCTCGTATTGCCAGGACGTCGCCATGCGGCGGTTCTCACCGTCGTCACGGCCTATCGCAAGCAGCGGCCGGTGCCGCAGATCGGCAATCCGGGTTCCCTTAAGTAGTCGCGTGTAATGTACTCGCGTCCGGGCGCCGGTCGCGGTAAAGCGTTTCGGTCCCCGGGAGGCGGAAATGGCAATGAAGATCGGGCTCGCGCTCGGAGGCGGTGACGGAGCGACCATCGAGGACGCCGTCGACAGGATCGTGCGCGCCGAGCGGGACGGGTTTTCGACCGTGTGGCTGGCGCATATCTTCAGCCTCGACGCGCTCACCATCCTCGCGCTCGCGGGCCAGAAGACGAGCCGGATCGAGCTCGGCACCGCGGTCATCCCGACCTATCCACGACACCCACACGCGCTGGCCCAGCAAGCGGCGACGGTCAACGCGGCGGTGGGCGGACGCCTGGCGCTCGGCATCGGGCGCAGCCACCAGATCGTCATCGAGAACATGTTCGGCTTGGCCTACGACAAGCCGCTGGCCCACATGGCCGAGTACGTGCAGATCGTTCGCTCGCTCGTCACGGACGGCGCCTGCTCGGTGCAGGGTAAGGCCTACAACGTGCACGCCTCGCTGGATGTGAAGGAGCGTCCCGCACTTTCGATTTTGATCGGCGCGTTGATGCCGAAGATGCTCGACCTGTGCGGTCGAGCGTGCGATGGCACGCTCACGTGGATGGCCGGTCCCGGCTATCTCGAGCAGAGCATCGTGCCGGCGCTGCGCGCCGCTTCCGCCGACGCGGACCGCGAGATGCCGCGTGTGGTCTGCTCGCTGCCGATCTGTGTGACCGACGACAAGGGCGGAGCGAAGCAGGCGGCGGCGAAGCTGTTCGAGATCTACGGGCAGCTACCGGTCTACCGCGCTTGTATCGACGCCGAGGGAGCCGCGGGCCCCGAGGACCTGGCGCTGATCGGAAGCGAGGACGAGATTCTCGAGGGGATCGCCCGGGTGCGTGATGCCGGCGCCACCGATTTCTACGCGGCTGTGTTTCCCGAGGACGGCGCGGGTGCGTCCACCGATCGAAGCTACGAGTTCTTGAAGGGGCTGGGCGGCAGCGTCTGACGGGGCGTTTCTGACTTCTGCTTGCGCCGCATTCGTTCCGGGCGCGTCAGATCGGTTCGCGTACGAGCACGAAGTAGCTGTCCATCTCGTTGCCTGCGCGCGTGGCTGCACCGATGAAGACGTTGCGGGCCACCCTGCGCATGTAGTCGATGGTTCCGTTGTAGATGAACCGGGAAAGGCCGTGGTCGTTCGGGCGGATGTCGGGCCATCCGCCCGGATGCTAGTCGGGCAAGGCGGTGTAGTCGAAGGCGGCACCCCCGAACGAGTTGCCCTTCGTGTCGTGAACCACGAAGTATCCCGGCCCGATCAAGGGGCGGATGCGCGTCTCGTTGTATCCCCAGAGAATGGGGCCGATCCGGTCGTTGGGCGGCCGGCAGCAGATCTTCTCGAAGACGCTGAACGCCGGTAGCGAGTTCTTGCCGTAGTAGCGCACCGGTTTCATCGGTTCGTAGTCGGCAGGAAGGAGGTCGGTCACGCTGATCGGGTCGTTGGTGGCGGAGCAGTCCCAGAGAAGGCGTTGAATTCGGCGTCCGCCGAGCGAGCGCCCCACGGTCACGGCCTCACGGGACGGCAAGCGGTCGAGTTGGTCGGCAATCTCGGTGGCGTCGGGGGACGGCGCGGCGAGCAGGCTTCTCAGGCGAGCGGTTGTGTCCAAAGGAGCAGTGGGCGTCGTCGCTCCCGTCGCGAGCGCGACCGGCTCGACGCGGTTGGGGGATGATAGCAGGGGCCGTCGTCCTCGCAACGTGCGCGATCCGGGCGCACCGACGGGGGGCGGGGTATAGACCGCGTAACGCGCCTTCATTAGACTCCAGCGTGTGCCTCTGCGTCCGCAGTCCCGGGCTCCGCTGTTGCCGCGAATCTACGGGCGCACCGCTCTGAGGACGCTTCGCGCCGCGATCGCCGCGCTGCGACCGCACGGCGGAACCTTCCGATCGGCTCATAACGAGGGTGTCTTGATGACGGCGCTGAGCTTCGTGCCGTTCCTTCCGCCGACCCTTCGGTACACGCTGCCGTTCGGGCTTCTCTACCTCGAGTTTGCGCCCGTCCTCTACCAGTACGGGATGCGCCGGTTCTCGCGCATGGACGACGCCGCGGCCGAACGCTACATGGCGGCGCTCGATCGCAGCCATGGCCCGTTCCAGATGGCCTACCAGGGTATCCGCTCTCTGGTGATGATCTCGTTCTACCAGCAGCCGGAGGTTCTCGACGTGCTCGAGGTCGACGTGCGTGCGCGCGCGAGCGAGCTGATCGAGAGACGTGCGCGATTGCTGCGGATGGCTCCCGAGCTCGGCAATTCCAAGAACGCCCGAACGAACGCGGAAAGAGATGCAAAGGTGAACGCCGGCAGGGAGGTGCACGGTCCCGAGGGTGAGAACGGGCAGCCGCGTGCGCCCGAGGGATCCGGCGCGGAACAGTCCGACGGCGACGAGAGGCCCTCGGCACGGGGAACGGTGTCGTGACGGTTGCGGTCGACGAACGCATGCTACCGCCCGAGTATGGGCTGGCATACCCGAACGTCGAGAAGGGACTGGTCACGGGACCGCGCAGCGTGACCCGGCGTTACGACTGCGACGTGGTCGTGGTGGGGAGCGGAGCGGGTGGAGCGCCGACCGCGCTCCGCTTGCGCGAGGCCGGCTTCCACGTCCTCGTGCTCGAAGAGGGAGACCTGCATCTGACCGGCTCGTTCGGCGGGGATCCGATCGGCGCCATGCAGCGGCTGTACCGGGATGCCGGCAGCACGATGATTCTCGGCAAGCCGCCGATGCTCTTTGCCGAGGGACGCTGCGTGGGGGGCTCGACCGTCATCAACGGCGGGATGTCGTGGCGCGCACCCGAGCGAGTCCTACGGCACTGGAACGACGACCTGGCTCTCGATGCCACCGACCCGGCATCGATGCGAGGGTACTTCGAGGACGCCGAGCAGATGCTCCATGTCGAGTTCCAGAACGAAGACACGCTCGGCGAGAACGACAAGCTCTTCGTTCGCGGGGCCCGCAAGCTCGGCTGGAAGGTGGAGGCGGCGCCTCGCAACATGAAGCGCTGCGTGGGGCTCAACAACTGCGCCCTGGGCTGTCCTACCGGCGCCAAACAGTCGATGCTCGTCACCGCGATTCCGCGCGCTCTCGCGGCCGGCGCACGACTGGTCACCAACGCGCGCGTCAGCCGCGTCCTGTTCGAGCGAGGTCGCGCGGTGGGCGTCCGCGGCCGCTTCGTCGACGAGTACGGCAGGCGCTACGGCAAGTTCGAGGTGCGCGCACGCCTCGTAGTGCTGGCGGCCGGTGCGCGACAGACGCCAGGCATCCTCAAGCGCAGCCTGCTCCTATCTCGGCAGATCGGACGCGGCCTCCACACCCACCCCAACGCGAAGGTCGTCGGTATCTTCGACGAACGCATCGACCCATGGATCGGCGCGCACCAATCCCATCAGATCCACCAGTTCGTGGGCGAGGGGATCATGATCGGCTACGCGGCCGTGCCGCCCGGCGTGTTGGCGACCGGCATACCCGGGTTCGGCGACAAGCACGGGGAGCGCATGGCACTGTACAACCACATGCTGACGGCCGGATGCCTCATCGAGGACACGGGCGAGGGCAGGGTGGTGCTCGGCCCGGACCTCCAGCCCTGGCTGACGTTCAAGCTGTCACAGCCCGACGTCGAGAAGCTTCACTACGGGGTTCGGCTGATCGCGCAGCAGCTGTTCGCCGCGGGCGCGCGCAGGGTGCTGCTGCCGTTCGGCGGACTCCCCGAGCTCGACAGCCCCGACCAGCTCGATCGAATCGACGATCACAAGCATATCAAGAGCGATATCGAGCTCATGACTGTGCACGTCATGAGCACCTGCCGAATGTCGAAGACCTCGTCGCGCGGTGTCTGCGATGAG
>SPBQ01000271.1 GCA_004525875.1 Myxococcales bacterium | reverse complement strand
TCCAGCACCCGCAGGGCCGCCGCTGCGATTTCGTCGTAGCGATCCGGGTTGGCGCAGTACAACTCGGCGATGGTCTCGGGACGCTCGGTCCGGAACTCGGAGCTGTAGGTCTCGCGAAAGCCCGACTGCCACAGATCCTCCGACGTGAAACGCACATCGTCGCCGTCGCCGGGCAAAAAAACCACCATGTGCGCCACCGCGGTCAGCACGGCGTCGACGAGCGCGGCGGTGACAGTCGCACGGGCTACCTCGTCACGAGCGTGGACCAGAACGGTCGGCTGCGAAAACCGGCCCCAGATGATCGCGTGGAGGCTGTTCCTCGACGCACCACGCGCGAAGTCGGCCGTCGTGATGACGTTGTATTTGAATCGCAGACCGCGCGGCCTTCCATCGCCTGCCGGCAGCTCCACGTAGAACGCGTTCGGCGGCAGCACCGCGTTGGATAGCGTCATGAGCGGCGACCGGTAGGCCGCCGCATAGGAATCCACGAGCGCGTAGAAGTCGAGCACCCCGCCGTCGATGCTCTTCTTGCGCAGGCACGAGCCGTAATAGAGCACGGCGGCGACTGCACCCCCGTGACGGCGACCGATCTCATCGGCGATCGCGCGCGCATCATCCGGGGCGACACGCGAGAGCTCGCGGGCGACGGTCCGTCGGATATCCTCTCGATGGCTACTCATACGACCATGCCTGCACCCGTCGCGGAGCGTCAGCTCCTGAGGAAACGGACCGTCCGGTCGGCGTTGATCCGTACGCGACGGCCCGGCTTCGGGTCGAGAATCTCGCCGTCGAGCATCATCCCGCAGTCCATCTCGAGCTCCGCGCTCTCGACATTGCGACTGAGCGCCCCTGCCGCGAGAGCGGCCTCGCTGGGCTCACGGCCGACGAGCACCCGTACGATGTCGCCCGGATTACGAACCGACGCTCGCGTGAGCGCCGTGAAGTGGATCGCACCCGGGCGTCGGTCCCAGTAGGGCCGGATCTTCAGGAACATCCGGTCGAGGGTCGAGGCCATCATCACGAGGTATTCGCCCGGAGCATGACGGATGCCGTCAAGCGTGAGCGTCGCCGGGTCGGGCGCGAGCATCCCGGAGCTGCCGCCAAACAGCGCCCTCAGGATGAGCGAGCCGGTCACCAGACTCGCACCCAGCACGCCCTGCGTACCGGCGGTCGGGAACGCGTTGTGAGTGAGTTCGGTACCGCGATGGATGACGCCCGGCCCCAGGACCATGCCGTAGTGCGGGCTCGCATCGTCGGATAGCTCGACTCGAAGCACAGCATGGTCGACGACGCGGTGGCTCAGCATGTCCGTGACGCCACTGCCGATCGCGCGCCGGCTCCCCTCGCGCGCCGCCGCCATCACCGCAGCGGCAGCGACGACGGGATCTCGGTTGCTGCCGATCGACGTCGCGCTCGTGTTGGTGCGCCCGCAGCGCAGCGGGGCGAGCACCGGTGGTCGCCGAAACGCTCCGCTGCGCAGCACCTCGGTGAGCGCACGCTGAAGGCTACCGTCGCCCCCGTTGACCACCAGCAGGCCGACCTCGCGACGCGCAAGCTCGTCGAGGGCCTCCTGCAGGCCGGAGGTGCTGTAGGTCTCCACGCAGGTGGCCTCGGGGTGGTGGCCAAGGTACGACAGCACACGAGCGACGTTGGAGCCTTCTTTGCCGGCGTGCATGTTGCTGAGCACGCCGACCTTGACCACCCCGCGCACGAACGCCGGCGCCTGGACGCGACGCTCCGCGGGTATGACGCGAATACGATCGGGCGGAAGCGACGGACCCGTGGCCCGCGCCTGCTGCGCTAACTCTGGCTGTGGCATGGGTTTATTTCGAGACTCCCCGGTCGGTCGACGCGGCGGGTTCGTCCGGAGCTATCAGGCATCGCATGCGAAACGCTCCGACTCGCCGAACGATCCCCCCTCTTCACGAGTCTTGTCGACTCGCCACTCACCCCACATATGCTCGTCCAGCAGCGTTCCGTTCCAGGCGATTCCGGAAACCCTAGCCGGAACCTCAGCGGTTTTCCAGCACAATCTGCCGAGTCACCGGACCGCGCGAAATGCCCGGCCGGCGCCGCCTTGCGTGCACCACGGTCGGGGCCACACGGACCTAACCGTGGGTGCTCGGGGTCCCCGCGCGCTCGGCCAGAATCCGAGCCGCGAGCTCGAGGTCAGCAGGCTTGTCGACATCGATGGCGGCTTCGGCGAAGGGCAGCTCCACCGCATGCAGACGGGCTTTGAGCTTACGCGAGGCTCTCTCGAACGCCGTTCGACGATCCAGTCTTCCCATCAGTAACGAGAACAGGTTCCTCAAGCCGAACATGCCAATCAGGCGCCAGGGCTTCTTTCGGTACTTCTCGGCCTTGACCCAGAAGGCCGCTGCCGCTGCGGCCTTCACCCCGCGGAAAGCGAACAGGTTGGCGCCGCTGTAGGTTGCGTCGCTGAAACGGATCAACGTTCTCGGCTGGTCCGGGAATCGGGCCCGGAAACGCTCGCCGGAAACGAGACCGGCCACGACGTCCGCACCGCTGCGCTCAGCTCGGGACCAGAACCAGGCCACCATTTCAGTAGTGAGCAGTGCATGGTCCGCCGTCGTCACGAGTAGCTGCGTTCCGCGCGGCAGCGCTTTGTAGAAGTCGAGAACGCTGGCGCTCGGCGATGGACGGCTCTGGTGGATCCCGACCTCGCCCGCTCTGAAGAGCTCCCCGAGCTTCGGATGCCGCTCGAGAACGGCCCGCTCATCGATGCTGACCGTTATGCAGCCAAAGCGGCTATCCGCCCGCAACGCCCGGATCACGCGCAGGATCATAGGCTCCCCAGCCAGCTCCAGGAGGCATTTGTGACTCACATGGGTGGCGTCGGCCAGAGAATCCACGCCGGCTCGCCGGCCCGCGAGCACCAGAACAGCGACTGTGCCTGCAACACCGAACCTCGGTGCGAGCGACGCACCGACGGCTGGGCTGCGGCTCGGTTTCGCGCGGGGCATGGGCCCGCAATCTAGCGCCGGTGCAGAGACGTGCAACGTTTTTCATCCGAACGGCGTACAATCCTCTGATTGACGCCGGAATAGGCCGTCGGTTAGCCTGCGTGGTTTACGAGGGCCGGGACCCGCCATGCGTCTCTTGATTATATTCGCGCGCGCCTACCCTGGGCGCAGCGCTGCGATGCTTGCCTGCTTGCTGCTCGCCGCCGTGGCGGAGGGCATCGGCATGTCGAGCCTCCTCCCGCTCCTCGACATCGTTACCCGCTCCGGCGAAGTCGATGCTGCCGCCTCGCCGGGCGTCCTCGACGCGCAGGGCTCCGTGCTCGAGCGTTTCGTCATCGGCCTGCTCGCGAGCCTGGGCCTCGCGCCGACGATCGGCGCCCTGCTGCTCTTCATCGTCATCGGCATCCTCTTCAAGGCGGCGCTGATGCTGCTCGCCAACAAGCAGGTCGGCTACACCGTGGCGCACGTCGCGACCGATTTGAGGCTCGGCTTCATCCGCGCACTGCTCGCCGCTCGCTGGCCCTACTACATCGCGCAGCCAGCGGGGGCGCTCGCCAACGCGTTCGCCACGGAGGCACAGCGGGCCTCGGAGGCCTACCTGTTCGGCGCGACGATCATCGCCTTCGCCATCCAGTCGACGCTGTACCTGACCATCGCCGCGGCCGTGTCCTGGCAGGCCACCATCGGAGCGGCCGTGGTCGGCTCCTCGACGATGCTGATCCTGAGCCGCCTGGTGCGCGTGACGCGCAAGGCCGGCGCGAAACAGACGCGCCTGCTCAAGGCGCTGCTGGCGCGACTGACCGACGTGCTGTACGCCGTCAAGCCGCTCAAGGCAATGGCTCGCGAGCAGCTCATCGGGCCGCTGCTGGAGAACGAGACGAAGCGGCTCAACCGCGCGCTACAGCGACAGGTGCTGAGCAAGGAGGCGTTGCGCGCGCTGCAGGAGCCGCTGCTCGTCGCGTCGATGGCGGGCGGCTTCTACCTCGCGATCACCCGCTGGCACGTGCCGATCGACAGCGTCATCCTGCTGGCCCTGCTGTTCTCGCGGGCGCTCATCAGCCTCAACCGCGTGCAGAAGCAGTATCAGGCCATGGCCGGAGCGGAGAGCGCGTACTGGTCGTTGCGCCGCACGATCGAGTGCTCCGAGGACGAGAGGGAGACCACCGAGGGCAGGATCGTACCCGTGCTCGAGCACGCGATCGAGCTCGATCGGGTGAGCTTCTCCTACGGCGACAAGATCGTGCTCGATGAGGCATCCCTGCAGATCCGCGCCGGCGAGATCACGGCGATCGTGGGTGCATCGGGCGCCGGCAAGACCTCGATCGCCGACCTGCTGATCGGTCTCGTCACGCCAGGATCCGGACAGATCCGAGTCGACGGAACATCGCTTACCGAGATCGATATCCAAGCCTGGCGTCAGATGGTGGGCTACGTGCCGCAGGAAG
>SPBQ01000264.1 GCA_004525875.1 Myxococcales bacterium | reverse complement strand
GGCGCATCCGCCGCTCGCCGGCGGCGCCTGGAGGCGGCCGGCGCCGAGATCGTGGAGATCGGGAGGGCGGGCGGTGAGGCTCGCCGCGGCAAGCACGAGAACGCCGGGTGGAAGTACGTCCTGCCGGAGCTGGGGCGGCGTGGAGTGCATGAACTGCTCATCGAGGGCGGCGCTGGAGTCGCAACCTCCGCCCTCCGGGCCGGCGTGGTCAATGAGCTGACGATATTCTACAATGCGCGGCTCATCGGCTCCGACGGCGTGCCCATGGTGGGTGAGTTGGGCGTGCGGAGTCCGGCGGGCGCGCTGCGGCCGGTGCGTTCGGAATGGACGAGCTGTGGCCCCGACCTCGTCTGGACTGCGTTGTTCGAGCCGGCGCCGAAGCTGGCGAAGATCATCAGATGAACACGCGCGACAGCACTGAACAGAGCCTACCGGCCGTCGTGGCCGAGGCGTTGGCACGTGGCGAGATGATCGTGCTGTACGACGATGCCCACCCCGAGCTCGGCGGACACATTTGCTGCAGTGCGAAACGCGTCGATGCCGACAAGATCAATTTCATGATAACGCACGCGCGTGGCCTGATCTGCCTGGCGATGAGCGAAAAGCGCATGCACGCCCTGTCCATTCCGATGATGGTCGCAGACACCCCGTTCTCCCGACGGCTGGCGTTCGGGGCTTCGATCGAGGCCAGCAGCGGTGTTACCACCGGCATCTCCGCGGCCGACCGCGCCCGTACGATCGAGGTGGCGAGCGCCACCGATGCGGGGCCCGACGACATCGTCATGCCGGGGCACGTGTTTCCCTTGATGGTGCGGGGCGGCGGCGTTCTGGTAAAAGGAGGGCTGCCCGAGGCTGCGGTGGATCTCGTCTCCATGGCTGGTGACGGTGACTCGGCTGCGCTGTGCACGATCCTGGACGACGACGGCGAGGTAGCGGACCGTGATGGGGTGGCGCGGGTCGCCAAGAGCTTCGGTCTGGAGATGCTGTGCGTGAGCGACGTGGTCGCCGATCGGCTGCGCCGCGAGCTGGTTGTCGAGAGAGTGGCCGAGCGGGAAATCGAGAGCCGAACGGGAGGGACGTTCAGGGCCATTGTCTACCGCAACGACATCGACGGGCACGAGCACATGGCGCTGGTCGCGGGAGATATCTCCGGCAGCGAGCCGGTCAGCGTTCGCGTTCACTCGCAGTGCCTGACGGGCGATGTTCTCGGTTCGACGCGTTGCGACTGCGGAGACCAGCTCGAACTGGCGATGGAGCGCATCTCGAGCGAGGGGCGCGGTGCGATCGTCTACATGAACCAGGAGGGGCGCGGGATCGGCCTCGCAAACAAGATCCGCGCCTACGCGCTGCAGGATGCCGGACGGGACACCGTCGAGGCGAACCTCGAGCTTGGCTTCAAAGAAGATCTCCGCGACTACGGGATCACGGCACAGATCATCAAGGACCTCGGCATCCGCGAGGTCAACCTGCTCACGAACAACCCGCAGAAGATCGAGGGGCTCGAGCTCTATGGTGTCCGGGTTGCACAGCGCACGCCGATTCAGGCGCTACCGCATCGGGACAACATCGAGTACCTGCGCACCAAGCGCGCCAAGCTCGGGCATCTTCTGGATCCGGCAGAGCTCCAGCTGCGCGACGGCGTCGACGACGGAAGAGAATCGTGAGCAGGTGGCGGATTTGCGTGGTTGTCGGCCGGTTCAACCAGTCGATAACGGACAACCTTCTCGAGGGGGCTCTCGAGGCTTGCCGCGAGCTCGACATCGCAGCCGGGGAGGACGACGTCTACCCGGTGCCCGGCGCGTTCGAGCTTCCGATCGTGGCGCAGCGCCTGGCGGATTCGGGGCGCTACGACGGCATTGTGTGCCTGGGAGCGGTGGTGCGCGGCGAGACGCCGCATTTCGACTACGTGTGCGAACAGGCGGCTTCGGGGTTGTTGCGCGTGGGGCTCGAGAGCGGCGTCCCCGTGGCATTCGGCGTGCTGACGACCGACACCATGGAGCAGGCGCTGGCGCGCGCCGGTGGTGAGGTCGGCAACAAGGGGTATGAGGCCGTGCACACGGTCGTCGACACACTCGAGCAGCTGGCACGCGCCGGCGACGATTCCGCCGAGCGAGGCGAGGACCGCTAAGCCGGCCACGCGATGGGACGTCGACGAGAAGGGCGGGAAGCAGCTCTTCAAATTCTTTATCAGCTCGAGCTGTCGAGGCAGCCGCCCGAGGAGTGCGTCTCCTCGTACTGGGAGACCCGCCAGGAGCCCTCGCCAGAGGTCCGGGAGTTCGCGGAGGCGATCGCTCTGCGTGCCGTGGAGGCGTGCGATACGATCGACGGTTTGATCGACTCCGCCGCCAGCAACTGGCAACTTGATCGAATCGCCCGCCTCGACCTGTCGCTGCTGCGCGCGGCGGTGTGCGAGCTGCTGTACTTTCCCGAGACGCCCGCGGCGGTGGTCATCGACGAGGCGGTCGAGATCGCACGGCGCTTCTCGGACGAGAAGGCGCCGTCCTTCGTGAACGGACTGCTCGACCGCATCGCCCGCGAGCGGGGGTTGGTCGAGAAAGACTGATCAGGGGCGCCAGATCCGGTGCCGAAGAAGACCGACCTATGGGCCAGAAGGGCGATGAAGCTTACGATCCGCAGGCGATAGAGCTGCGCTGGCAGAAGCACTGGCAAGAGTCCGGCGCCGCGCGCGCCCGCGGCGAGGGTGAGCCCTACTATCTCCTCGAGATGTTCCCGTACCCCTCGGGTCGCATTCACATGGGGCACGTACGGAACTACACGATCGGCGACGTGCTCGCGCGCTATCAAGCGGCTCGCGGCCGCCGCGTACTCCACCCGATGGGGTGGGACGCATTCGGCCTGCCGGCAGAGCAGGCGGCTATGAAGCACGGTGTTGCGCCCGCGAAGTGGACCCGCGAGAACATCGAGACCATGCGCGAGCAGCTGGCACGCATGGGCTTCAGCTACGACTGGAGCCTCGAGCTGGCCACCTGCGATCCGCAGTACTACCGCTGGGAGCAGCTGTTCTTCGTGCGGATGCTGGAGCACGATCTGGCGTATCGCAAGTCCGCGCGCGTCAACTGGTGCGATGAGTGCGGCACCGTGCTGGCCAACGAGCAAGTCGACGGCGAGCAGTGCTGGCGTGGCCATTCGCCGGTCCGGCAACGCGAGCTGGACCAATGGTTCCTGCGAATCACGCGCTACGCGGATGAGCTTCTCGAGGGCCTGTCGGAGCTCGACGGCTGGCCCGAGAAGGTCGTCACGATGCAGCGCAACTGGATCGGGCGCAGCACGGGCGTCGAGATCGACTTCGAGATTGCCGACGGCTCCGAGAAGCTGACCCTCTTCACGACGCGTGCCGACACGTTGTTCGGCGCGACGTTCGTGAGTCTTGCCGCCGAGCATCCGCTGGCAACCGTTCTCGCGCGGCACGGTGGCAACGAGGTCGCGGTCGTTTCGTTCATCGAGCGCATCACGCAGCAGTCGAGCGACGAGCGTGCGCAGGGCAAGGAGGGCGTCTTCACCGGTTGCTGCGCGATCAATCCGATCAACGGCCGGTCGTTGCCGGTCTACCTGGCGAACTTCGTACTCATGGAGTATGGCACCGGTGCGGTTATGGCGGTGCCCGCGCATGACCAGCGTGATTTCGAGTTCGCCCGCCGGTACGACATTCCGATCGTCAAAGTCGTCCACCCGAAGAAGGGTGGCGACCTACCCGACGAGCTCGAGCAGGCCTACGAGGATGACGGTGTGTTGCGTGACAGCGGTGTGTTCGACGGGATGGAGAGTAGCCTGGCACGCGACGCCATCGCTGATCACCTCGAGGCTGAAGGTTGTGGCCGCAAGGTCGTTCACTACCGTCTGCGTGACTGGGGAATCTCGCGCCAGCGTTACTGGGGTACGCCGATCCCGGTGGTCTACTGCGAGGCCTGCGGGCCGGTGCCTGTCCCAGAGGATCAGCTCCCGGTCGTCTTGCCGACGGACGTCCAACTTCTGGAGGGCGGGGGCTCTCCGTTGCCGAAGCTCGAGAAGTTCGTGAACACGACCTGTCCTCGTTGCGATGCGCCCGCGCGCAGGGAGACGGACACGATGGACACTTTCGTGGAGTCGTCGTGGTACTTCCTGCGCTACACCAGCCCGCGGATCGACAGCGCGCCGTTCGATCCAGAAGCGCTCGAGGCCTGGTTGCCGGTGACGCAGTACATCGGCGGCGTCGAGCACGCCGTGCTGCACCTGCTCTATTCGCGGTTCTTCACGCGCGTACTGCGTGACCTGGGGTGGGTGAAGCTCGACGAGCCCTTCGCGCGCCTGCTGACGCAGTGCATGGTCATCAAGGATGGCGCGAAGATGAGTAAGTCGAAGGGAAATGTCGTCGACCCCGACGACCTCGTGCGGCGCTACGGCGCCGATACCGCGCGACTGTTCTCGATCTTTGCTGCACCGCCCGAGAAGGATCTCGAGTGGAGCGAGCATGGTGTGGACG
>SPBQ01000411.1 GCA_004525875.1 Myxococcales bacterium | reverse complement strand
GCGATCGTGGAGCGCCCCGCGTTCCAGGGAACGGTCGCGCAGCTGGCGTGGGAGCTAGGCTCGAACACTGCCGCGATCGGTCACCGGGCGGCGTCCGACCTCGCCGACATCGCGGCTACTCACAGTCCGTACACGATCGACCTTGCCGCGCAGTTCTGTCGGCTCCTGTACACACGCGGCTACGCGAGCAAGCTCGACTACGACCGCCGTGCCCTCGAGCGCATCTACGAACTGGGGCAGCGCAATCCCGTCGTGTTCCTGCCGAGCCATCGGTCGAACCTCGACCACCTCGTCCTGCAATACGCGCTCTACGAGAACGGCCATCCGCCGAACCACACGGCCGGTGGCGACAACATGAATTTCCCACTGGTCGGCCCGATGCTGCGTCGCAGCGGAGTGTTCTTCATCCGAAGGACATTCAAGGACGACGATGTCTACAAACGCGTGCTGGGTCACTACATCGACTATCTCGTCGAGAAACGCTTTCCGCTCGAGTGGTACATCGAGGGAGGACGCTCTCGATCGGGTAAGCTGCTGCCGCCGCGCTTCGGCATGCTCGCGTACGTCGCCGACGCATACCGACGTGGCAAGAGTGAGGACGTCTGCATCGTGCCGGTCTCGATCGTCTACGACCAGATCCAGGACGCGGCCTCCTACGCCGCGGAGCAGCGAGGCGGCGACAAAGAACGCGAAGGCTTGCGCTGGTTCCTGCGCGTCGTGCGCTCACTGCACCGGCGCTACGGCGGCATCCATATTCGCTTCGGAGAACCCCTCTCGCTTCGCGAAATGCTCGGCGACCCGGAGCCTGGACGTGAACCGAACGCCGACGAGCGCAGCATCGACTTACAGAAGATCGCGTTCGAGGTTGCCGTACAGATCAATCGCGCGACGCCGATCACGCCCACCTCGCTGGTCACGCTGGCAATGCTGGGTGCGCTCGACCGTGCGCTGACCGTCGAAGAGACGATGGCGGCGGTTGAAAGGCTCCTCGAGTACACACACAAGCGTCAGCTGCCGTTGACCGAGAATATGGACTGCACGCGTGCCCACGACGTACAGCGAACGCTCGACGAGCTCGTCGAGAACAACGTCGTCAGCAGCTACACGGGAGGCTCGCAAGCCGTCTACGCGATCAGCCCCGACCAGCATCTGACGGCCGCGTACTACCGTAACTCCGTGATCCACTTCTTCGTCGTCGGCGCCATCGCCGAGCTGGCGTTACTCGCCGCAGCCGCGGCGGACGTTTCTGACCGGGTTGAGCGGTTCTGGGACGAGACGCTCGCGCTGCGTGACCTCTTTAAGTTCGAGTTTTTTTTCGCGGACAAGGACGAGTACCGCCGCGAGGTACGCCGTGAGCTCACGCTGCACGACAGCGAATGGGAGCGCGCGTTCCACGGAGAGGCGGTGGATGTCCGCAACCTGCTCCTGCGCTTCCGCCCGTTCCACGCGCATCTGCTGCGCCCGTTCCTCGAGGCGTACTCGGTCGTCGCCGACGCGCTCGTACGGCATCCGGCCGAGGATACGATCGAGGATCGCGCGTTCCTCGCAGAGTGTCTCGGGCTCGGGCAGCAGTACCATCTGCAGAAGCGGCTGCGCAGCGCCGAATCGGTGTCGAACGTGCTGTTCGCGACCGCGCTGGGTCTGGCCCGTCACCGCGGCGTGGTGCAGGGTGCTGGCGACGTCGCGCAGAAGCGCAAGGCGTTCGCCGCCCAGATCCGCGATGCGATCCGCCGCGTGGATGCGATCGAGGCGCTGGCCGCCAGCCGGCGTGCCGGGCTGATCGACTGACGTCGGCGACGGGTCCGATCGCAACCGGCACGGGCGCGCGGGTCGTTTACTGGCGACGGGCCATGCGGTAAGGAGAGGGCGTGGCGAGCTACGAGCGGCTATCGGCTCTGGACCGGTTCTTTCTGGACGTCGAGAGCAGCAACACCCACATGCACGTCGCGGCGGTAATGCTGTTCGATGCGGGCCCTCTGCGCAATTCCAGCGGCGGCATCGATATCGACCGCATCCGCAAGTACGTCGCCTCGCGCCTGCACCTGATCCCGCGCTACCGGCATCGCATCAAGATGATCCCGATCGAGAACCATCCGGTATGGGTGGACGACGATCAGATGAACATTCGCTATCACGTGCGGCACACGTCGCTACCGAGGCCGGGGAGCCTGCGGCAGCTCAAGCGGCTGGCCGGGAGGGTGATGTCGCAGAAGCTCGATCGCAGCAAGCCGCTGTGGGAGTTCTGGGTGATCGAGGGGCTCGAGAACGATCGCTTCGCCGTGATCACGAAGACACACCACTGCATGATCGACGGGATCTCGGGCGTCGATCTGGCCACGGTCCTTCTCGGACTCACGGCCGACGTCCACGTCGAGGATCCGCCCAGCTGGAAGCCGCATCCGACGCCGTCGAGCCTCGAGCTCGTACGAGACGAGATCATGCGCCGTGCGCTGCTGCCGCTCGATGCGCTCGGCGCGGCGAGACGGATGATCGCCAACCCACGCGCCGTCTGTCGCGATGCGAGTGACATGATGACGGGCTTCACGCAGGCGCTCGATGTGGGAATGCGATCGGCTTCCGACACCCCGCTCAATCGCAAGGTCGGCTCCTATCGCCGCTTCGACTGGGTCGCGATCGACCTGGCCGATGTAAAGCGCGTCAAGAATGCGTTGGGCGGCACCGTCAACGACGTGGTGCTCGCTACCGTCGCCGGCGCGGCAGGGCGCTTCCTCGAGCTCCGGGGCATGACGCGCAAGGAGCAGGAGGGCATGGACTTTCGAGCCTTCTGCCCGGTGAGCGTGCGCAACGAGGCCGATCGCGGGCGGATGGGCAACCAGGTCTCCGGCATGATCGTCTCGCTGCCGATCGCCGAGACCGACCCCGCCGCACGCCTGCACGCAGTCATGGAGACGACGCGTAACCTCAAGCAGAGCAAGCAGGCGCTCGGTGCCGAGGTGCTCGCTGCCGTCAGCGAGTGGACGATGCCGGTGCTGCTGTCACTGGGCGCGCGGCTGGCTTCGCGTAGCCGTGCCTACAATCTCATCTGCACGAACGTTCCGGGGCCCCAAGTGCCGTTGTACATGCTCGGCGCCAGGCTTCAGCAAGCGTATCCGCTGGTTCCACTATTCGTGAACCAAGCGCTCGGCATCGCGCTGTTCAGCTACGACGGCAAGCTGTGCTGGGGGTTCAACGCGGACTGGGATCTGGTCCCCGACTTGCACGATTTTGTCGAGGCCCTGGGATCGTCATTCCGG
>SPBQ01000318.1 GCA_004525875.1 Myxococcales bacterium | reverse complement strand
GCGAGCACGGCCTGCTCGTAGACCTCGAGCAGCTGTTCGAGCGCCGCAACCTGCGAGGCCAGCAATCGCTCGCGTTTTACGAGGTGCGACTCAACCATGAGATGGTGTGTTCGGCCGTGCGATGCGGTGCGCGAACACCGGGCCCCCCACAAACGGCAGGACGGCTGCCTTCGTGCACAGCGCCAGCGGTCTGAAGAGGTCGAGGGTCTCTCGCGGAATCGCGACCGTGGAGAAGAGAATGACCGTGAACAGATCTCCGAGTGGGAGAATGCCGCCGAAGCCGAGCACGGAGCGGATGCCGAGAGGCACAACGAAGTCCTTTTGCGCGGGGATGTGCGGGCTGCCCGCGGCGTCGGCCACGTAGAAGACGTTGTAGGACCGTTGCTCGTCGTCGACCATCAGGCTGGTCGACGGGTCGACGAGGGTGGTGATCTCGAGCCCGAGCTGCTTGATCAGGCGCGCGATCATCGGGATGCGATGCACGGCCTGGGGGCTCGGGAGAGGGATGACCTTGTGGCCGACCGAGTGCGTGCGGCCGTTCCATTCAGCGCGCTCGCCGCTCGACGCCAGCAGCGTGAGGCATCTCATGTCCGCCGAGGCCGGCGGGCTGTCGAGGACCCGATCGGCGAATGCCTGGAGCTCCGGATCCAGCGAGTCGTAACGGTGAGTCTTGAAGAAGCGGACCAGCACGCACGACCTGCGTCCGGTATCGCCGGCGATGAAGTTGTCGTGCAGGTGGCGGACGACGCGATCCGCGGCCTCCTCCATGCTGGTGGCACCGAGGCCGAGCTTGCGCAGAGACGACCCGCATCGGGTCATGTCGGTTAGCGAGAAGCGGGAGAGGTCGTACATGCTCTCCTCCGGGCGGTCTGAAGCAGCTCCAGGTTCCTCCACCGCAAGCACTCTTTCAACTCGCGAGAGGGTCTGTCAACGGTTCTAAATTGCGTTGATCGCGCCCCGGGCTCTTATGAAACTGGGGGCGGCGCAGCGTTCAGCGCGGCCAGCCCGGTCGAGTGAACGGTTCGCTCGGTCGTCGCTGCGCCGGTGTGCTGCGCGAGGGGGGGTCGAAGGAGATCGTGTAGGCCAGGCCGGGCGACTTCAGCTCGACCAGCAGAAGCGTCAGAACATGGCGACCCTGCGACCAGCTCACGGTCGGGTGGAAGTTTACGCCGTCATAGATGAGTAGCGAGCTCACGTGCTCGGTGAAGGCGATGTTGCCGCCGGCGATCGCGCGTATCTTCTCATTGAACGTGCCGTAGGCGGCCCCGACGTATGGAGCGATCGGCAGCTTGGTCCACGGTTTGAGATTCTTGCTCACGGTTGCGTAGTAGGCCTGTCCGCTCGGCGTGCCGATACGGTCGGAGCTGGTGCCGAGGATGAGCGCGGGCCGACGCTCGGTCTCCTTGACGGCGAGCCAGTTGACCAGAGGATTCACATCGCTGGCGAGCGGGTTGTACTCGATGCCGAGGCTCAGGCGTGGCACCGGGCGATAGGTGATCGTGGTTCGGAGCGTGGCACGATCAATCTGGCCCTGGATGTACCTCACCCCCAGCGTCCACTTGTAGTCGTCGGTCTGCTCGGCCCCGCTCACGGCGCGGCCCTCACCGGGTCAAAGGGGTCAACTCGGAACCAGCGAGGCGTCCGCGCCCGAGACCGCACCGTCGCCGTGGTCATGAGCGTGATCGTGACCGTGCTCGTGGTGGTGGTCGTGCTCGTGCTCATCGACGTGCCCGTGATCGTCGTGGCTGTCGGCATCGGCGTGCTCGTCATCGTCGTCGTGGCCGCCGCCGGCGGCGAACGTGTCGACACGGGCGGCGGGCGCTGTGGTCGTGCGCGGGCCGAGCAGCCAGCCGATGCGGTCGCGCAGGAGATCCTCGTCTACAGGGCCCAGAATGCGGAATGCGACCGAGCCGTCGCGGTCGAGGATGGCGGTGGCCGGCAAGCCGGTTCCGATCTCGAAGCGTTCCATGTCGGGCGTCGCGGCGCCCACCCAGACGTCGAACGTGATGCCGCTCTCCTCGATGGCGGCAGGTATGCGCGAACGGGTCGACTCGGCGTCGGTCGAGGCACCGATGAACTCGACCCCGGCGGCGCCCTCGGCGCCGAACTCGCGGTGGAGGCGCTCGAGCAGCGGCATCTCCTCGCGGCAGGGACGGCACCAGGTCGCCCAGAAGTTGAGGAGCACGATCTTCCCTCGCAGGTCGGCGAGGCCGTGCGGCCGGCCGTCGACGTCCACGAGCGTGAGGGTGGGGTGGAGCCGGTCGTCGGCGTGCGTGGCAGTCGTCGCGGCGCCCGCGAGCGCCGCAGCGATCAGGGCGGCGTAGCGGAACGCGGGTGCTCGCGGATGTCCGAACATTTGTTAGTGCGGCCGGGAAGGAGGCCGGGCAGGCCGGCGGCGGCTGCTACCAATCTAGTCTAGCATCCTGCCGGATCAGGTCGCGACCCTATGGTGGGGCTCGGGATGACAACTCCAGCAGTGTTCAGCCGGACTCGGCGAGCCGCACGGCGGCTGCCACCCCGAGCAGGCCGATCCCGGAGTGGGGCCGGACTCGCGTGGATAGCAGCGAGGCGAGGTGCTTCGCGTCCTGACCGGTCAGGAAGATCGGTCGCTCCTCGGCGCCGGCCACGCGCAGCAGGTGCTCAACGGCTCCGGCCGCACCGAGCCGCAGACCCGCGCGAATCGCTTCCTCGGTGTCGAGGCCCGGCATGACCACCTCGCCGGCAAGCTCGATCTCCGGGAGCTCGGCGGTGCCCTTGGCGAGCGCGCGGGCTCCAAGCCCGAGCCCCGGGAAGATCGCACCTCCGATCAGCGCACCGTCGGCGTCGGCAAGATCGACCGTGATCGCGGTGCCGCAGGCGACGACGGCCGCAGGCCCGCCGGCGAGCGTTACGGCGCCGAGCACCTGGGCGCGCCGATCGACGCCAGCCTTCTCCGGCTGCCTGACGCGCGCCGGCGGCAAGCCAGGGTAGTCGGGGCGAATCGGGATCGCCCTCGCGATGCCGAGGTCGGCGACCATGCGGCACACGGTGACGATTCCAGCGGGATCGCTGCCGGCGACCGCGACGGGCGTCTCGGGATCGGCGAGTAGCGACTCGATCGCCGCGCGGATGGCACGGTCGTCGAGGCGCGGGAGTCGTACGGGCTCGGTGACGTCGTTGCCTCGCACGGCGCCGAGCTTGGCGCCGGAGTTGCCGACGTCGATGACGAGAACCAGATCGGTCGCCGAAACGGCCACGGGCGGAACTATACGCGGATCGCCCAGCTGCTACGACAGCGGGGTTTTCAGAAGGCGATGCGAAGCGTGAGTGTGGGGATCGGCGCGGGATCCTGGTCGCGTTCGGCGAGGCTCTGCCCGTGGTTGTCCTCGATGCGCGGCGTGCGGCCGAGCGCTGCGCCGACTCCGATCGAGATCTCGGCGTTTGGCAATGCGTAGTGAATGCCGGCGATCAGCGGGAAGCGAGTGTTCTGAGGGACGCTGTCGGACCCTATGCCGACGGTAATCGGCGGCGCGGCTCGGTCGGCGAGCATGTGCCCCTGGGCCGGTGTTGCTGCCACCAGTAAGCCCACGACGACGCGGGCGAGAACGCGGCCGAGCCGGGGCCGCGCGGCCGCGGCGATGGGGCGCACGACGACACCGGTCAGTCGGTTCACGAGAACGTTCATGATGCGAGCCTTGCGGCCGATGGAGCGTGTCCGGCGGGCCACGGGGTCAGTACGCCAGGCTGGCCGGGGCGCAAGCGCTTTCCCAGTACCTATTTGTCGAGCTGGGCGTGGCCCGCCTCGGTTGCGCGAGCCCTGCATTTTGGGCCGTAGCGGGCTGCCTTCCCCGCCAGACCTGGTAAACTCACGGGCGCCTCTGGGTCGCCCTCGCTGCATGCGAATCCTCCGAACCGTCCTACCGTTCGCGCTCGCGTTCGTCGCCGCCGCTTGTGCTGGAACCGGCCCGGTCCGGTCGCCGCGGGGCACGCACGACGAGTCGGCCACCCGCCAGGTGCGTCGCGTTCACGCGCTGCTGATCAACGGCGGCGGCAGCAAACGCATCAACTACCAATCCCATCTTCTCCACCTGCAGCAGATGCGAGAGCTGCTGCTCGAGAG
>SPBQ01000406.1 GCA_004525875.1 Myxococcales bacterium | reverse complement strand
GCGCTGCGCTTTCTCCACCACCCAGTGCCTCCCAGAGGGGTCCTGGTCCACGACTCAGCATCAACGATCGGTTTCTGCAAGCCAGTGACGCAGCTTCAGCGGAACAGGTCGTCCGTGGGCGGACGGGTTAGCATGGCCGCGGTCGCGCCATCGGCATCCGGCCCGATGGCCTCCGCACCGCGTATGAGCACGGCCGGCACGCCGGCCGCCTTGCCCGCCAGGAGTCCCGCCGCCGCAGCCAGCTGATCGGCGACGGCGATCTGGGTGTGCTCCAGCGGACGCCCGACCAGGTCCTCGCGCGCCGTATGATCGTCGAGCACGACGACTCCGGCCGCGCCGATCGCCACATCGAGCTGTCCGAGCCGCCACGGCCGCCCGAACGTATCGGAGATGATGACACCGACACGCACACCGAATCGCGTGCGGAGCCGCTCGTACAGTCGCGCGGCCGAGGTATCCGCATCGACGGGCAACAGCGTCGCCTCGCCCTCGGCATTCTGGTTCGAGCGGTCGAGGCCCGAGTTGGCACAGATCCATCCGGGGCCGGTGACCGTGATCAGATGACCGCGTTCCCTGCGCAGGATCTCACTGGCCTCGGCCATCGCGAGCTCGATAACGGCGGCATCCTTGTCGAACTCAACCGCGAACGCTCGCGCCTCTTCGCGCGGCTCGACGGACGCCAACCGCACGACGCGGCCCTCTGCCTTGGAGACGACCTTCTGACACACGACCAGGACGTCGCCGTCCACCGGATCCACGCCTGCGGCCACGATGCCATCGGCCAGCAGGCTCGCGAGGTCGTGGCCCGGCGCCACCATCGGCAGACCCGTGATCGGTATCAGCTCTATGCTCGACATCTGTGACATCCTGCCTCCGCGTGATCGGCCGGCACGGTGTGCTGCAAGCTAGGCACAAACGAAGCGGGCCAGCCGCACCGCCGCCGCCCGCTTGCCGATCAAGATGTCGTGCTCGACCAGCTCCGGCCAGCCGCGCCCGCGTGCTCGCGCCGCGGGCGTCGTGTCGCCTTCGGCCACGATCAGTCTGGCGGCCAGGCCGCGGTACAGCGACGCGATCGCGGCAGCGTCAGGCCGCAGGCCGCGTGCGCGCAACATATCGGCCAGCGGGCCCTTCACGGCCTTCCCGTGGATCAGCGGGCTCACGGCCACCGTGCGGCCAACGGCTGCACGCAGCGCGCGTTTGACGCCGGGCACGGCGAGGATCGGGCCGATGCTCACGTAAGGATTGCTCGGAGCGACGATGACACGATCGGCGTGCTCGATTGCCTCCAGCACGCCGGGCGCGGGACGGGCCGTCTTCGCCCCCACGTAGCTCACTCGCGCGACGCGCGGTCGGCCGCGCTCGGCCACCAGCCAGCGCTGGAACGGAAGCCGCCCGATGTCGGTGTCGAGGAAGGTCCGTAGGCGATCGTCGGTGGCAGGAAGAATGGGCGTATCGATGCCGAACGCGCCGGCGATCTCGGCGGTTACCTCGCTCAGCGTGCGGCCACGGCGCAGCTGGTCGGTGCGATAGACGTGGGTGGCGAGGTCGCGGTCGCCAAGCTGGAACCAGGCGGGGCCATAGAGGCGCTCCAGAGCGCCGAGCGCGTGGAAGCCGTCGCCGCGGATACCCCAGCCGCGGCCCTCCGGTGCCAGTCCGCCGAGCGTGTAGACGATGGTATCGAGATCGGGTGAGACGTGAAGTCCGTAGAACTCGTCGTCGTCTCCCGTGTTGACGATGACGGTCAGACGTCCCGGCTGTACGACCTCCGCAAGTCCGCGCAGGAGCCTAGCAGCTCCCACTCCACCCGCTAGTAGCGTGACTCTGCTCGTGCAGGTCGTAGATATCGTCATCCGGTCCTTCAGGTTGCTCGTCGCCGAGGGGTTCGATCGTGCCGTAGAGCGTGTTGCGTTGCCGTGGGATGCGCCCGGCTGCGCGGATCATGCCCTGGAGCTCCTCGACCGAGGTGAACTCTCCCGCATCGGCGCCCGCCTCGCGCGAAATGCTCTCCTCCATCAGCGTCCCGCCGAGGTCGTTGCAGCCCGCCGCCAGCGTGAGCGTGGCGAGCTGGTGCCCGATCTTGACCCAGGAGGTCTGCAGATTGTCGATGAGCCCGCGCAGCATCAGACGGCTGGTGGCGTAGACGGCCAGGTCGAGCTCACCCTGCGGGATCGGCCGCACGCGGCCCTCCCGGTAGAGTACCGTGTTCTGCCAGATGAAGCGCAGCGGGACGAACTCCGTGAAGCCGCCGGTCTCGCGCTGGATCGTTCGCAGGAGGTCGACGTGGCGCGCGATGTGCAACGGCGTCTCGATGTGCCCGTACATCACCGTCGAGGTCGTGGGCACATCCAGGGCGTGCGCAGCCTTGATGATCTTGACCCAGGTCGCGACGTCGAGCTTCTTGTGCGAGAGGATCTCGCGAATCTCGTCGTCGAGAATCTCCGCCGCCGTGCCGGGCAGACTGCCGAGCCCCAGCGCCTTGAGACGCCCGAGGTACGTCGGATAATCCATGCCTGCGCGACGCGCACCGTACATGATTTCCATTGGCGAGTAGGCGTGAATGTGGATCTGCGGAAACGCCTGATGAACCGCTTCGATGATCTTGAAGTAGCCGTCGGCAGGCAGGTCGGGATTGATCCCGCCTTGCATGCAAACCTCGGTGGCCCCACGCTCGACACCCTCGGCCACCTTTGCAAGCACCGTCTCCATGGGAACGTCGTAGGCTTCTTCGTCGCCCTTGAGGTGAGCGAACGCGCAGAACTTGCACCCCACGAAGCAGATGTTGGTCCAGTTGATGTTGCGGTTGACGACGTACGTGACGACATCGCCGACGTCCTCGCGCCGGCAGTGATCGGCCGCGGCCACGAGCGTCGAGAGATCGCGGCCGCGCAAGCCGAGAAGCCTGGCTCCCTCATCCACGCTCGGAGGCGTTCCGCCGATCGCACGTTCGAGGATGACGGCGGTAGCGGGCTCGATATCGGCCAGACGTTTCTCGAGCGAACGTTCGTCTTGCAGCAGGAAACTCAGATCGTCGGCGTTCGGTTCGGTCTCGAAGCTCATGCCAGTACTGCTCCCTGGGCTCGTCGGTCGCCCGATGTCGCCACGTTCACACCCGGATGCGCCCGGCCGCCTGCACACGACGCGAACGTCGCTACATGCGCCTGCATCGCGGGATCGAGAAAACGCTCGTTCACGTACTCGGGGTAGACCGGGAGCCGCGGCTCCAGATCGTAGCCCGCGGCCCCGCACACGTCGGCCAGCGCATCAATGTGCGGCCACGGGGCTTCCGGATTCACGTAGTCGAGCGTCAGGGGAGAGATC
>SPBQ01000326.1 GCA_004525875.1 Myxococcales bacterium | reverse complement strand
AGCTCGCTCTCGCTCGCCACCACCTTGAACAAGGCGACGCGGCCGAGGCCGAGAAGCGCGCCGGCGAGGCGGTCAAGATCAACACATCGAGCCTTGAGGCCTGGGTGATCCGCGGGCGCGCGCGCGAGCGGCTCGGTGACCCCACGGGCGCGCGCGAGGCCTGGAACTCGGCGGTCGAGACCTACGACGGCCTGCCGAGGCATCTCAAGATGGCTGCGCGCAAGTGGCGCGCCCAGGCACGGCGCGCTCTGCGATCCTCACGCCCGTAGCGCCGCGGGGGCTTCGCGCGAGCTCAGCCCTGCGCGAGCGTGTGGAAAACGAGACCGGTCAGCAGCTTCGGATAGAAGTAGGTCGATTTCTGCGGCAACAGCTCGTTGGCCATGCAGATCTCCGACATCTGCTCTGCCAGCATCGGCTTCATCAAGAACGCCGCCTGTGCCAGTCCATCGTCGACCTGACGGATCACCAAATGCTCGTCGGGCGAATACTCGATCTTCGCATCTCGCCCGCCGGCCGCGGTGAACGCATCACCGAGTATGACCGAGTGCAAGGCGGTCACGTCGAGCTTCGCCATCGGTGACCCTGTCTGCGTCGTCGTGGGCACGGGACGAACGAGGAGTAGATACGCGTCCCTGCCCGCGAGCGCACAGCCGAACGCATTCACTTCGCGCGGGGTATCCTCCAGCATCGCCATCAGCCGCGCGATGCCGTCCCCATCCTTCCGAACGCGCGTGATCTCGAAGCGCGCGGCGAGCTCACGCTCGAACGCGGCGACGTCCATGCCGCCGGAGTTCGCGACCGCGCGATGAGTGGGCAGGATGATCATGCCGGGGTCCTCGAATGAGGCGAGGAACGCCATGACGTGGGCCGAGGGCATCTCATCATCGTCGGGAGCGTCCCGGCCCATCTCCGGCTCGCGACCGGCCTGCTGCTCGAAGTAGTTGAGCGCAGTCTCGTAGCGATGGTGGCCGTCTGCAATAAAGATGGTTCGCTCGTCGACGGCCGCGGTGATGGCCGCTACCGCCGCCGGATCGCGAACCGTCCACAGCCGACTGCGTACACCGTCGTGGAGCACGTCGACTTCCGCTTCCGAATCCCAACCCCTCTCGGGCCGGGGCGAGAACTCGGCGTTGGAATAGAGCCCGAAGATGGGGCTCAGATTGGCTTTGACCTTTTCCGTGAGGTTCAGCCGATCCTGCTTGTGATGGGCGAATGTCGTCTCGTGCCGTCGCACCACGCCCGTCGAGAAAGGCTCGAGATGCAGCGCGCCGATGATACCCGTACGTCGGTGTGAGCCGTTGTGCTCGAAATCCTGGCAGTAGAGATAGAAGGCGGGGGCGTCATCGCGAGCCAGCACGCCCCGCGAAATCCAATCGCGGAACTGCTTAGCGGCCACGTCGTGACCTTCCGGATTCAGGATGAGCCGGGTGACGTTGTAGGGACTCGACGCGAGGAGCTCGTCACGCGCGTCCTGATTGATGACGTCGTAAGGTGGAGCGACGATACCGTCGAACGCCGCCTTGCCGCCGACGGCGTCGGCGGAGAAGCGAATGCCGCGAAACGGTCTGAACCTGGCCACAGCAATTAACCCTCGGTCAAGATAGGGACGATAGCGGAGATGCGATCGGCCGAGATCGCGCCGGAACGCCTGAGGTACGCGGAGCCGTCCAGAAACTCAACCACGGTCGAGGCCGTGGCCGCGCTTCGCGGCCCACCGTCGAGATAGCAGTCGACCCGATCACCGAAAAACGAGCGGGCCTCCGCGATCGAGGTCGCCGACGGCAGACCCGAGAGGTTGGCCGACGTCGAGGTCAGCGGACGACCGACAGCCGCAAGCAACCGCTGGCAGATTGGATCGGAGCTGCATCGTAACCCGACTCCGCCGGAGCGTCCGCGCAGGGCGGCGTCCACGCTCTTCGCGGCCCGGACCACGAGCGTGAGCGGCCCCGGCCAGAAAGCGTCTGCCAGGGCGCGCGCGCCGGCGGGCGGCTCACCCTCGACCAGAGCTGCCGCCGTCTCCAGCGTCTCGACCAGGACCGAGACGCCTCTGACAGCGTCGCGACCCTTGAGCAAGAGCAGGCGTTCGAGTGCGCGCGGGTCGCCCGCGTCAACGCCGAGCCCGTAGAGCGTCTCGGTCGGATAGACGACGACGCCGCCGCGCCGAACGGCCGCCGCCGCGTCTTCAATGGCCGCGGCGGAGCTCACGCGCGAGCGATGCGGAGGACGCGAATCACTCGGGGTAAGTGCGCACGAAGCCGGGCACGTTGTCGGCCATCTTCTTCTTCAACCGCTCCAGCTTCGTCGCGAGCGTACGATCGCCGAGCGAGAGGATCTGGGCCGCGAGCAGCGCGGCATTCTCGGCGCCAGCCCCACCGATGGCGAGCGTGCCGACGGGAACGCCCGCCGGCATCTGTACCGTCGACAGCAGCGCGTCCATGCCGCGAAGCGCACCCGACTCGAGTGGAACCCCGAGCACGGGAAGCGTGGTGTTGGCCGCGACGGCGCCGGCGAGATGCGCGGCACGCCCGGCACCGACGATCAAGACCTGGATGCCGCGTTGCCTGGCGTTGCGCGTGTAGTCGGCCGTGGCGTCAGGCGAGCGGTGCGCGGAGGTGACGACGACCTCGTGTGCGATCCCAAGCTCCTCGAGCTTCTTCGCGCCGAGCGACATGACCTCCATGTCGCTCGTGCTTCCCATCAGGATCGCGACGAGTGGCTTGCTCTTCGATTTGGCTGTCATGTGGTTGCGTTCCGGTTGCTGAGTCCTCAGATCGTTCTTGCCCGATGTGCGATGTCGCGTCGGTAGTGCATGCCTTCCCATTCGATCTGGGCGGCCGCTTCGTAGGCACGGTCGACCGCCGCGTCGATCGTGCCGGCCCCGGCGGTCACACCGAGCACGCGGCCGCCGGAGGTGATCCAGTTGCCTGCAGCGTCACGCGAAGTCCCCGCGTGGAATACCTCCACGGACGACGAGGCCGCTGCCTCCTCGATACCCGAAATGACCTTACCCCTCTCGTAGGGGCCGGGATAGCCGCCCGACGCCAGGACAAGGCATACGGCCGCCCCCTCGTTCCACTCGACCCGCGCACCGGCAAGATCGCCGTCGACACATGCCTCGACGAGGTCGACGAGACTCGAACGCAATCGCAGCATGAGTGGCTGGCACTCCGGATCACCGAAACGAACGTTGTACTCGAGCACCTTGGGCCGGCCGTCCCGGATCATGAGACCGGCGTACAGCACGCCCCGGTAGTCGATGCCGCGATCTCGCAGCGTCGCCACGGTCGGCTCGATGATACTGCTCGTGATCTCGGCCTCGATCTCGGCGGTCACCACCGGCGCCGGCGAGTACGCGCCCATGCCGCCGGTGTTGGGTCCGTGGTCGCCGTCGAACACCGCCTTGTGATCCTGCGAAGGCGCGAGGGCGACGATGTTGCGGCCGTCGGTGAGCGCGATGAAGGAGGCTTCCTCACCTTCGAGAAACTCCTCGACGACCACACGACTGCCGGCCTCACCGAACGCTCCGCCCTCGAGCATCGAGGTGATCGCCGCATCGGCCTCCTCGATCTCGCTGCAGATGACGACGCCCTTGCCCGCCGCCAGCCCATCCGCCTTGACCACAAGCGGCGCGCCGAGCTCGCGGGCGAACGCGCGAGCCGGCGCCGCCTCGGAGAACTCGCCGTAGACTGCGGTCGGTACGCCGGCATCGACCAGGATCTGCTTGGTGAACGCCTTCGACGCCTCGAGCCGGGCACCGGACGCGTCGGGACCGAACACACGTAGCCCATCGGCACGAAACCGGTCCACGAGCCCGGCCGCCAGCGGCGCCTCCGGACCCACGATCGTGAGGTCGACGGCCGCGTCGCGGGCCAGCGCGGCCAGGCCGTCGATATCGTCGACGGCCACGTCGACGCAGTCGGCGACCTGCGCGATCCCCGCCGAACCGGGCGCGGCGAGAACCGTGTCCACGCGCGGGTCGGACGCGACCTTCCAGGCCAGGGCGTGCT
>SPBQ01000277.1 GCA_004525875.1 Myxococcales bacterium | reverse complement strand
TACCGCAAGTGGCGCGGTGCCGCCGACTCGCTGGCGCCGAACGAGGTGCTCTGCCCGGTCTGCAAGGTCGTGATCCGTTCCACCCGCGAGCTTCGCCCGGGCGACCGCGTGTACTGCATGCCGTGCATGTCGCGGCTGGTCGTCGTCGAGGGCGAAGGTGGGCGACTCGAAGCGCGCGTCGCCTACTGAACATGCATCGTTAGCGGTTGGATTCCCCGTTACTCGGTCGCTAGCGCTAGCGGCGCCCGCGGATCAGGCTCGCGGCTGTCACGTCGTCGGCCAGGCCGAGGTCGCGCGCGATCTCTGGACCGAGCATGACGCCGCCGATCCGCACCGAGCGTCGTTGGGCGCGTGCCAGCAGTACGCGCCCCATGATCGCCAGCGCCGGCGGCATCAACAGCAGGGCCGCGACGCAGGAGACGGCCATGTTGGTCGCGATGAGAAGGCCGAACGATGCGTTCGACGGTGAGCTCGAGAAGGCGAGGACGCCGAAACCCGCCACCACCACGCCCGCGTTGAAGAGGATGGCGCGGCCGGTGCTTCGCATCATCTCTGCGATGGCGTCTTGTACTGACGCACCCTCGTCGATGACGTCGCGGAAGCGCGACATGAGATGGATCGCGTAGTCGATTCCGATTCCCAGCGCGATTGCGCTCAACATCGCCTTGTCGGGCCCGAGCGGGACGCCGAACAGGCCCATGCCGCCGAAGTTCGCGATGCCGGTGAATGCGACGGGGATCATGCACACCAGGGCGTCGCGTGGCGAGCGGAAGAGTAGGCTCATGAAGACCATGCAGAGGATGAACGCCACGCCCAGCGACCAGACCTGGCTCTCCATGATCATGTGGAAGATCGTGGTCTGGACCACGGCCGAGCCCGTGCTGGTGACATCCAAGCCGAGCGGTGAGAGGTGTTCCTCGGCGAGCTCCTCGGCGCGGCGGACGGCGATATCGAGCGTTGACATCTGGTCGCTGCGCAAGAGGATTGTGAGGTTCGCTGCCTGGTAGTCGTAGTCGACGACGTCGTCGAACTCGCCGGGGTCGCCCGACATCGTGTAGAGCAGCAGCAGCTGGGCGACCAGATCCTGCTCGTCGGGAATGCGGTCCTCTTCGGCGCGGTCCTCGTTGAGGGCCTGGTTCATGCGGCGCACGTACTCGGCCAGCGAGCGTGTGTCGCCTACGTAGTCCTCGTTGCTCATCTCGTCGAGCACTCGGTCCATCGCGCGCAGCACCTCGGGCTGCTTGATTCCGTCGGGCTCCGGTGCCCGCGCGATCAGCATCAGCGGCATCGTGCCGCCATGACGAGAGCGCAGCAGCCGGTCGGCTTCCAGCACCGGTGTGCCGGGCTTGAGCGTCTCGACCCACGAAAAGTCCACGCGTAGCCATGTCGCCGAGACGAGGAGGCCTGCCGTAGCTAGCACGCCGGTTGCGGCGACCGCACGGCGGTGCGCATCGAGCGAGCGGCCGCCCGCCATGAGCCTGCTCGCGAGCGGCGAGTGGTGGACTCGGGACGCCGCCAGGCGGGGGCGGGGAAGCATCGACAGGACCGCCGGCAGGAACGTCAGCGAGAACAGCATCGCGACCAGCACGCCCACCGCGGTGGTCAGGCCGAAGACCTGATAGACCGTCATCGAGCCGGCCAGCAGTGAGCCGAAGCCGGCGGCGGTCGTCACCGACGTCAGCACGACGGGTCGCCAGAGCTCCGACATCGTGGTGAGGACGATCTCGCGTGGCTCCTCGATCTCGGCTGCGAGATCGTAGTAGCGCTCCAGGATGTGGATCCCGTCGGCGGATCCGATTGCGAGCAGCAGGGGAGGGACGAGCGTACCGGCGATATAGATCGGAAGTCCGAGCAGCGCCTGGATGCCCCAGGTCCATACCACGGCGGCGACGACGACGATCGCCGGCAAGGCCACGCCCCGCACGGTGAGCATCGCGAGCGCGATCGATGCGCCGGCGAGCTGGGGGAGCCGCTCGGGAGCTAGATCGCCGGTCGCGGCGGCGAGGGCGAGCACGGCAACGAACGCGACCGCCGCGCGCATCATCAAGGCGCCGAAGGTCAGCGTGCGGAAGCAGAGGTAGAGGATCACGATCACCGCGATGAGGGCGAGCGGGATCAGCTCGGTCAGGTCGGCGGCCATCTGCACGCCGTAGACGGCCTCGACGGCGGGGTTACCGGCCACCAGCACGCGGGCGCCGGGGATCTCCACGGTTTCGATGAAGGCGGCGATCTCACGGTAGACGTCGGGCGGGCGCGCCCCATGCGCTGGGTAGGTCGTGACGATGATGGTCGCGATCGATGCGTCACGCGATACCAGCCGATCGAGGTAGACGGTGTTCTTGTAGACCGACCTGCGCACGGCCAGCGCTTCCTCTCGCGTGGCGGGTGGATTCTCGAAGAACGGCTCGACTTCGAGCCCGTCGTCGGTCCCCACGATGGCCTCGGCGTCGGAGAGGCTCGTGACGTCTGTCTCGATGACGCTCGGCAGCGCCTTGATGCCCTCGGTGAGCTCGGTCAGCCCGCGCAGGATCCCGGGCGCGAACACGCCGTCGGGGTTCTCGGTGTGCACGGCGACGAGGATCTCGCGTCCCACGCCGAAGCGCTCGCGGGCCTCCTCCCAGTACACACGCATCGGGTGGCCCTTGGGCACGTAAGCCTCGGTGTCGGGATCGAGCCGCAGCGTTGGAAGCTGTAGCGCGAAGAAGACGGTCGCCGCGCTGAGCACCACGACGATCGGGACACGAAGCTTGAGGATGATGCGGAACATCGGATCCAGGAGCGACTCGTTTGCTCCGCGATCGTCAGTCGGGATCTGTGAATCGTGGCAGGCGCTTCTCGAGATTGGCGGTGACGGCCTCGCTCTGGTTCGGCGTCCCTAGCAGGGTGCGCTGGATGCCTTCCTCGAGGCGTAGCCCCTCCTCGGGCGCTGTGGTGTAAGCGCGTCCGAGCAGCTTTTTCGCCGCGCGGATAGCGTGCGGTGATTTGCTTGCGATCTCGTCGGCTAGCTCGGTCGCCGCGGCGAGCGGATCCTCCGAGCAGCGAGTGGCCAGCCCCAGCGCCACCGCTTCCTTGCCGCTCACGCGGCGGCCGGTGAAGGTCAGCTCCTTCGCGACGTCCTGAGGCACGAGATGGCGTAGCGTCTGCGTGCCCGTCATGTCGAGTACCAAGCCCCACTTGATCTCCATCACCGACAGCTCGGCCTGCGGATGCACGATGCGGATGTCGGCGCCGAGCGCGATCTGCAGGCCGCCGCCGAAGGCGAAACCGTGGACCGCCGCTATGACCGGCACCGGCAGCCTCATCCAGACGTACGCGGCCGACTGCGCCCGGTTGGCCGGGCTCCCCTCGATGTGCGCGAGAAGGTCGCCGCGAGGGTCGTCGCGACCGAGAGTCATGAAGCTCGCGAAGTCGAGGCCCGCCGAGAAGGCCCGACCCTCGCCGCACAGCACGACGGCGCGTACCGAACGATCCTCGCCCAAGGCTCGTCCGGTCTCCATCAGCGCCTCGAACATGTCGGCGTCCAACGCGTTGAGCTTGTCGGGACGGTTCAGACGGACGACGCGAACGGCGTCGCGGGATTCGACTACGATTCGCGGTTCCGACACTCGGTTCTCCTCGCGGTTCAGCTCGCGGGCTTTTTCACGAAGTCGTCGATCTTCTTGTCGCGGATCTGCTCCGCGCCCCACTTGGGCACCGTCACCACGAACTCGCTGCCCTCGGCTTTCGCGTAGTAGCTACGCTCATCGGCGGCCTCGCCGATGACGTAGTCGGCGTACACCGACCCGTCGTCGCCGGTGGCCGCGAGTACCACGCGGGCGCCGGCCTCCAGGCCGTAGGCGGGGTCGGTGTCCGTGCCGACGGGGCTTTGCAGCGTCATGCGGGCGACGTTGTTGATGAACGTCGCGAGCGTGGCCTCATCGATCTCATTGTCGCTGGGGAAGTCGACGATGGTCCATCCGTTCTCGTTCTTGCGCAGCATGAGCGTGCCGTGCCGGTTGGTGACCTCGATCTGCGTCAGATCGTCCTTGTCGACGGCCACGTACTCGGGGTCGACGTAATTGCGGGCGTCGGTGCGGAGGTTCCCGATGGCGGTGCCGCGGGCGACGCGTACGTCGTCTTCCCCTTCCCGCCGTACGTTGACGCTCGAGCGCTGGCCGTTGCCGAGGATCACGGTCTCGCTGCCGCCGTCGCTGGCGATGGTGACGCGCCGGTCATACTGGCGCCCGCCTACGCGCAGGCTTTCGTGGTTCGAGCGGTTCGATGCGATGACCTCGCCGACCCGCAGAGCGAGCAGCTGCTCGAGGAGCTCGTCGACCTTGTCCGCCCGCGTGGGATATCCGTCCGCCGAGGCGAGAATCCAGCCATCGTCGACACGCT
>SPBQ01000034.1 GCA_004525875.1 Myxococcales bacterium | reverse complement strand
TTCGGGAACCGTGCGGGTCATCGCAGCGAACACTGACGCGGAGTTGAGCCCGTGGCCGCGATCGTCGGCCAGCCGCGTTTGCTTCTCGGCACGCCAGATCCGCCAGCGCTCGGCCACTTCCGAACGCTGGTCGGTCCATCGCGGGTTGCCGCCGGTCCCCTCGAAAGCCTGCCTCATGAGGTCGACAGTGACGCCGATCTCGCCCCACACGGGAACGTCGATGGAGTGAAATTTTCCGAGCATCATCGGATCGAAATCGACCTGGATCGTCGGTTTCTTCGCGGTGATGCCGGTGTGGTTACTGAAGCTGGCGCCGAAGACGAGCAGACAATCCGACTCGTTCATGAACCAGCTCGCGATCGGCGTCCCGCTGCGGCCGAGCACACCGCAGCCGAGCGCATGTCTGTCGGGGATCAGCCCCTTTCCATTGAACGTCGTGACGATGGGGCTTCCCATGCGTTCGGCCAGTGCGATGATCGCATCCATGTCGAAGCGCGCACCGTGACCGACGATGATCACCGGTCGCTTCGAGCGGCCGAGAAGATCGAGCGCCGAGTCGAGCGCGTCGGCCGGCGGAGCGATGTCGCGAGCGGTGACGCGGCCCCTCGGCCCACCTGCCTTCGCGCCCTCGGCCGCGGGCAGGTTCTGTACCTCATCGGGGAAGATCAGATGAGACACGCCGCGATTCAGGATCGCGCTCTTGCAAGCCAGGTTCATCAGCTCGGCGTGCTTGCTGGTGTGCAGCACGGTCTGACTCCACTGCGCGACCTTGCCGAACGCCGCCGTGAGGTCGATCTCCTGGAACGCGCCGGGGCCTAGCACCTGCGTGTCGACCTGTCCGGTGAGCGCCAGCACAGGCGCACGGTCGACGTTGGCATCCCACATCCCCGTCAGCAGATTGGTCGCGCCCGGGCCCGCGATGGTCAGGCAAGCGGCCGGTCGTCCCGTGAGCTTTCCGTAGGCAGAGGCGGCGAACGCGCCGGCGCCCTCGTGACGAATGCCGATGTAGCGAAGCCTGCCGTCTTCTTCCTGAACGCGAAGCGCGTCGGCCAGGCCGAGGTTCGAGTGGCCGACCATTCCGAACACGGCTCGCACGCCCCACTGCGTCATGGTCTCGGCCATGACATCACTGACCGTACGAACGTGGGCCGCTTCCTCTTCGAGACCCACGTAGATGCCATCGTCGCGGATCTCCACGGGGAACGTCTCGACTCCGTCGTCGTAGCCGCCCGCAGGCTTTCCCGTGATCGGATCGAAATCCCAGCCGTGCCAGGGGCAGCGCAGGTAGCCGTTCTCGATGGAGCCCTCGCCGAGCGGGCCACCCTGGTGCGGACACTTGTTATCGAGGGCGGCGAACTGGTCCCCGTGATGCGTGAGACAGATCGTCTGCACGCCGCAGGTCGCGGGCATCACGCGGCCTTCCGGCAGCACGTCGCGGTCGGCCGCCTTGTACCAGACCGTCTGCTTCGCCTTGCCGGCGTCCGTCGCGTCGCTCATCGCAAGCGTCCTCCCTGCTCCCGGTTCCCCGCTCCCTGCTCCCTGCTCCCTGCTCCGAGGTGCCGTCGGGATCTCGCGTGGCCTCGTTCGCGGCTCGAGCATCGGATGCGTGTCGATAGCGTTGTCCGGTTCGTGCTGGCGCCTTGGTCTGGATAGCGCGCGGCGCGGGCCATGACCACCGCCGGCTCGCCTGCGATCGTGCTTCGCTGGCGCGACCGACGCCGCCCGGCTGGCCTCAGCTCAGCTGGTTGGTAACGCGCAGCCGCCGCGCGAGTGCACGGCTGAACTCGATGGCAACCGATGGGCTCTCCTCGAGCAAGGCGAGGAAATCTTCACGCTCGAGCCGCAGCAGGCGTACGTCGATCTCGGCGGTCACGGTGGCCGAGCGTGTCTCGTTGTCGATGAGCGCAAGCTCGCCGAAGAACTCGTGCGTGCCGAGCGTGCGTAGCGTGCGCCCGCCGGCCTGAACGAACACCCGTCCCTCGACGATCACGTACATCGCCGAGCCGGGCGAGCCTTCCGAGAACAGCGTGCGGCCAGCCCCGAACTTCTCCGGACGGGCCATCGCGGCGAGCTCCATCAGCTGGCGAGTGGTGAGCCTGTCGAACAGCGGAACGCTGCCCAGCAAGACCGCGATGTCGACTTGTTCCAGCACTGCGACTTCCTCCGCGGGCACGCTCGATCGGCTCAGCTCCACACGTGCGAGCGTTCGGGTGAGCTCATCCGGATCCTCGAGCGCAGCCGCCACCGCAGTCTCCCGGTCCATCGGCGCAGAGTCGAGCCTGCGTGCCGCCCACGCGATCGTCGCGACCGGACCGCGGCCGTCGATCAAAGGAAGCAGCTGTTCCTTTTCCTCGAGGCTGAGCAGCGAATCGAGCGCTTCGAGAAGAATCGATCGCTCCCCCGCGTCGTGCGCGCGCCTGAGCAGCGCCGCGACCTCCGCCACCCGCGGCCGGTCCTCGAGCGTGGCCAGAAGGAGCAGAACCGTGTGCAGCTCCTGCTGCGTGCGCTCCGCCAGTCGCGAGAGTACCAGATCGGCTGCATCCACGCGGTCCAGCGCCTGGCGTACGAGAATGTTGCGGGCCGCGGCGTCGAGCTCCCGCTCGAGGATGCCGCGCAGCAGGCGCGGGTCGGCGTCGAGCTCGCCGACGATATCGAGGATCTCATTGCGGGCACGACGGCGGCCGAACCAGTAGTGGTCGAGCAGTGGCTCTATGGCCGCACAGCCGAGCGCGAGCAGGCCCTCGCGCGCCGCGCCAACCTCCGCTTCACTACCGTCGGTGAGAGCGTGCGCCAGACAGCTCGCGTGCTCGCTCAGGCCGGCGTGGCCGACGAATGCGAGTGCGCCTGCTCGCACCCCGACGTCCGCGTCACTTCGAAGGGCCAGCACCGTGTCGGCGACGATCGCGGCGCGCGCGCCGTGGCCACGAGCGACGTCGACGAGCGCGTCCATCACATACGGCCGTGTCTGCGCGTTGTCGGTCGCGCCGGCCAGCGTCGTGAGTCGCGCACTCCACGTTGCATCGTCGAGCCGGTGCTCACTGCAAAGCAGCGAGCTGCGGAGCTCATCGACAGCCGCACGCACGAGCGTTGCGTTAGGGCTGGCCAGCGCCGCATCGATACCTGCGGGCTCCTCGCCGGCGCTGCGCTGGAGCGCCGAGCGCGCCGCGAGGCTCACTGCCGGGCTGCCGTCCTCCACCGCGCCGCGCAGGACCGTACGCTTGGCGTCGTCGTCGGGGGCGAGCCTGTCGTAAGCTTGGACGAGCGCCACGCGCGAGTGCTCCGGCAGCTCCACCGCCGATCCAACGGCCCGCGTGAGATCGGCCACGATCGCAGGCGTGGTCGTGGGACAGTCGGTGATTCGCCGAAGAACCGTCGCGAGTCCCGCGATGGCGGCCGTCCGCAACGCCACCGGGCCCTCGGCCGCGAGCTCGGAAAGCGCCTCGACCGCGGCCGCGGGGTCAGCGTCGACGATGATCTCGATCGCCGCATGTCGCGCGTCGGGATCGTCGCCCATGGCGATCGTACGCAGCGTGCGAACGGTCGAGCGGTCGAGCAGCTCGCCGAGCTCCTCATCGCCCAGCTTCGCAGTCCAGGCCGAGGACGACGACAGCAGGATCTCGGGATAGCGACGCCAGAGCACGCCGGCGGCGAGCAGCCACGCCGCCGCCACCGGCAAGGCCAGATAGCTCACGAGCGAGGCCCCCGCGCCCGCCGCCAGCACGAGCAGAACCCCGATATTGCCGACGGCCGCAGCCGAGCGCTTGATCGGCCCTTCGAGCAATGCGGCCGCCCGCGGCCGCAGGCGCTCGGAGAACAGGTTGTAGATGACGGGCATCGCCGGGTCGTAGATAGCGTGATCGGTCAGCCGCGAGACCGCCATCGCCCCGGCGCCTGCGGGTAAGGACATTCTCACCGACAGCGCACCGAAGCCGAGCAGGTAGACGGCAGGCGAGATCGCCAGTGACGCCGGTATCCCGATCCAGCGGTACAACCGGCCAGAGACCGCGAGCTGAGTGGCGAGCACGACGACGTTCGTCCAGCCCCAGAACTGCGCGTACAGGGAGAGGAGGCTCTGCTCGGCATCCGACCCGCTGGTGGCGGCGTCGGCGACGAACGAGAACTGGAAGTAGAGGAAGGGGCCGAGCAGTCCGGCACACACCGTCGATACGGCGAGCAGCCGGAACAGCCGGCTGCCGCGCACGAGATCACCGAGGCTCACCGACGGGGCGGGCCGCGCCGACGGGAGTGCTTGCTCGTGGCGTCGGGCTCTGCCGTGGAATCCATGCTCGAGCCGGGCGCGACGGTGAGACGCCAGCCGCATCGTCAGCGCGGCGCTGGCAAGCAGCAAACAGGCCGCGATCCAGACCAGCGGCTCGGGACCGAATATCGCGCCGAGAGGCCCGCTCGTGAAGCTGCCCCCGATCGCACCGAGCGTGAAGCCGGCCGTGACCGGAGCGAACACGCGCTTGGCCTGTTGCGCGTTGAGCAGGTCGCCGAGTGCCAGCCACAACGCCAGCAAGCCGACGGCCCTGAGCTGCTTCGAGACCAGCAAGAGCAGGACAAACGGCCCGCGGCGGTCGCTGATGAGGAGCACCGCGACCAGCGCGAGGGTCACCCCGCCTGCTACATACGCGACCGGCAGCACGGAGAGCCGGTCTCCGGCGGCCATTCGCCGCCCCACCAGGTAGGTCGACGCCACCAGCAAGAGCGAGCTCGCGAGGAAGGCCAGCGGCAGCCACTCCACGCCGACACGCTTGAGGAACAGCGTCTCGGAAACGTTGTGGACGGTGGCATCAGCCCAGCCGAGCAGCACGAGCGCCGCGCCCGCCCACAAGGCCACCTGCAGCGCGGGGTCCTCGCGTACGGCGCCGGAACGGCGGCGCGCGAGCCAGGCACCAACGGTCGAGGGCATCAGGCTACGGCCCGCAATCGCACGATGCGTGTGCTTCGACGCACGCGGGGAACGGCGTTTCGAGATAGCCGTCGGCCAGCTTCACCGAACGGCCGGATTCCCAGCGCGACTTCAGCTCGATCACGGCTTTGTAGTCGGCGACGGCCTGCTCCCTGCGCCCCGACAGGTCCGCGAGATTTCCCTTCGTGAGCAGCAGCCAGCGGCGTCCCCACGGTGCAAGCTCCTGCCAGTCCAGCGTGAGCGCATCGAGGATCTCTCGCGCCTCGTCCGCGTTGCCCTGGAGAAGCTCGGCCCGCGCCCGCCAGATTTTCGCCATCCTCCGGCGAGTCGCGTCGCCGAACTGATCGCCCGTGCTCCGCTCCATCTCCAGCGCCTTCTCCACCGTGCCCGGGTAGTCGCACTCGATCAGACGCAGCTCGACCATCTCGAACGCGAGGAACGTGTTCTCCGGATAGGCTTCGTGTAGGCGCGTGAGAATGGGCACCGCACGCTCCGGCTGATTCTCGAAGTACATGTAGAACTGGGCGAGCATTGCGGACGCATCGAAGCGATAGAAGTCTCCCCTGCGGCTCACGTCATCGACGTAACTCAGGCCGAGGCTGTGCTCACCGGTGGGGATGAACCACAGCCAGGTGAGCCAGCGAATGAATCTCGTGGCGATGCTCGCCCAGTAATAATAGGTACCGAGCGGAAGCTTCGCATCGACGAGGGTGGGATCGAGCGCGACGGAGCGCTCCAGATGCTTCCTGGCCTCCTCACCCGTCGTGCCGGCACGGTAGTATCTCCCCTGCATCCCCCACAGCATCATCAACTGATACTTCGCCTGACCGGCGTAGAAGTGGGCGCGAGCATCGTCGGGGGCTCGACTCAGCCATCGCTTCGAAAGCTTCAACGCTTCCGTCGCCTTCGCCTCGATCGCCGCGTCGTACTGCGTATCCTGGTAATCGAGAGACTTGCGCGCCTGAAGCGTGTTGATCTCGAAGATCGGACCGGCCGGGTGATCGGGATGCTCGGCACGCAACCGGACCCATACCTCGGAAGACCCCGCGAGGTCTCCGCGGGCGGTGAGCTCGAGCCCTTCCCGAATCAAGTCGTCGACCGCTGTATCACTGCGAGGCGGGCCGATCGTGAGAGGTGAGAACGGCGGTGGCTCGGCCACCGACGCGTCGGCACAGAGGAGCAACAGCGCCGCGAGCAACAGCGCACATCTCGCTGCGCTCGGAACGAGAAGCTTCGACGCACCGTAGGACCTCAACACTCTCCTCATCCTATCGGATACCCGGCACGAGCGTCGTTCGCCAATCGATCTCGCCGGTCCGCGCCGGCTGGCCGCACAGCGCGACGACGGATATTCTACCGCTCGGCCGCGCGTGCGACGGGGCGCCGTGAGGGAAACGAACACGATGATCGGACACCCACGGTTCGCCACAGCGCGGGTCGCGGCACTCCTCTGCACATTCCTGCCTTTCGTCCTGGCCGGCTGCACGACCCGTTCGCCCGAGCGACCTCGGGCCGCGGCAGCGACGACGACGGGCACGGAGGCGACAACCGTCACGAACAGCACTTCAGCGTCGCCGGCGTCCTTGGCGCAACGTGCACCGGCGAGCCGCGACTGGATCGCCGCCGAGGAGATCGTAGGCGCCGAGCTGCCCGAGACCAATCCGGCATTCGCGAACTGGCCGGTACGTCCGCTCGTCGACTACCGTGCCCTTCAGATTCTCGACAGCGTGCCGATGGAGATCGTCGCGTCCAGGCGCTCGGGGGGAGGAACGACGGGCGCCGAGCGCATGGACATCCTCCTACCGACGGTCGGGCACGAATGCCGGCTGAAGGCAAAGAAGTTCCCGAGCGACCTCGACGGCTTCAACAACTCGCCGCGCAAGGAAATCGCCGCGTACATGATCCAGCGTATCCTGTTCGAGCCCGAGGAGTACGTCGTCCCGACGACGCTCGCGCGCTGCGTGCCGACGGACGTCTGGGAGCCGTACCATCCAGGCGACGGCCCGACGCTCGACGGCACGCGCTGTGTCCTGGTGATCACCGCGCTGTGGCTGCAGGACGTGGAGCTGCCCGGCGTACTACTCGATGAGGCCCGCTTCGCGTCCGACACCGTCTACGCGCGCCATCGATCGGACTTCAACGTGTTCACCTATGTCGTTGGCCACCGCGACGGGCGCACGGGTAACTTCCTGGTTCCGCAGGACGACAACCACCCTCACGTCTTCGCCGTCGACAACGGCATCGCGTTCAACCCGTGGGTGTATAACTACTTCGTGCCCAACTGGCACAAGCTGCGCGTACCGGCCGTTCGACGCGAGACGGTCGAGCGGCTCCGTGCGCTGGAGCGCGAAGACCTCGACTTCCTCTTCGTCGCCGCCCAGCTCGAGACCGACGACGACGGGGTCATGCACATGCAAACACCGATCGAGGTCGACGATCCCGACAACGGCGCAACGTTCGTCGGCAACCGGCTGCAGCTCGGCCTCACCCGCAAGGAGATTGACCAGACCTGGCGACGAATCGAGCGCCTGCTGGAGATGACCGGCAGCGGCAAGATCGGAACGTTCTGACGTGACCTACCTGAATAACGCCGGCACTTCCTGGCCCAAGCCCCCCGAGGTCGCCGCGGCGGTCGGACGGGTGCTCACCGAACCGCCGCCCGCGACTGCCGGACTGCTCGAGGAGGCGACCCGCAACGTCGCGGCGTTCCTCGGCATCGCTCACCCAGAGCGGTTGTTGTTCACGACCGGCTGCACCGCAGCGCTCGCGCTAGCGTTCGACGATCTCGAATGGCAGCCGGGCGACGTCATCGTAACGAGCTCGATGGAGCACCACGGACTGATCCGTCCGGTCGAGCGACTGGTCCGCACGGCGGGCGTCCGACACCACGCCGTGCCGCGCGCAAGTGACGGACCGATCTGTCTCGAACGCCTCGAAACGACCCTTGCCACGAGCGGCGTACGATTGGTCGCGATGACCATGGCCGCGAACGTGACGGGCGAGATCCTGCCCGTCGGCGAGATCTCCGAGCTCGCCCACACCCACGGTGCGCTGGTGTTGATCGACGCGGCACAAGCGACCGGCATCATTCCCGTCGACGTGGAGCGCATCGGCGCGGACATGCTCGCGTTCGCCGGTCACAAGGGGATGCTCGGCCCGCTCGGCGTCGGCGGCATCTACATCGCGCCGGCCGTGGAGCTGGTGGGATCGACGGCCAGCTGCGAGATCCGCGCAGGTGTCGGAGCGAGCTGCACCGACTGGTACTTCCCGACCTACTGCGACGTCGGCGGCGCGAGCCTGCCGGCCATCGCCGGCCTGGCCGCCGGCGTGCGCTGGGTGACGGAGCGCGGCGTCGAAGCGCTCACCGCTGCCGGACGGCGCCGCGTCGGGCGCCTGCTCGAGGGACTCGTCGACCTCCCGGAGGTTTCCGTTCACGGTCACGACCGCCTCGAGGAACGAACGCTGGCCGTTTCGATCACGCATGCGCGGGTTTCCCCTGCCGAGCTCGAGGCCTATCTGCAGGACGGTCACGGCCTCTCGGCGAGGGCCGGCCATCACTGCGCGCCGATGGCAGCGTGCGCCATCGGCACCGACAATCGCGGCGGGACACTGCGGGTGAGCTTCGGTCCATTCAGCAACGACTCCGACGTCGACACACTGATCACGGCTCTGACGCGCCTCGCATAGCGCCAGCTTCCGTCATCCCCTACCGACGACGTAGGATGCCACACCCATGAGCAGCGACGGAGAAGGAATCGCGACGGGTCGTGCCTGGCACGAATGGTGCGACCGGCTCAAGGCCGTCGGTGATCGCATCCTCGGCGAGGAGTTTCCACAAGCACCACGCGATCGTGCCGAGGGCTTTCGCTGGCTCACGCGGCTCGTAGCCCACGCCGCGCAGATGGAGATCGAAGCCGGCGATCCGATGTTTCCTCGCTTCGTCCGCTACGAAACGCCCGCCCAGCAGTGGGGCGGCCCGAACCCGGACAACACCTACTATCGCGCAAACATCGATCCCGGTCAGTCCTATCGGGTATGGGCCGCCGTGACCGGGGTGCGACAGCTCATCGTCTCGCTCCATGAGGGAGACATGCAGCTCGGCGAGCTCGGCGTGTACGGCGAGCACACGCTCGATCAGCTCGTGGTCGGCTCGGACTGGCGTCTCGAGATCGTCGTCGCGGCCGAGAAGCCCGCGCAGGCAGACAGCCTACCCGTGCCGAGCTGGATCCCGATGCACGCGAGCGCACGCATGCTCACGATCCGGATCTACCAGAGCGACTGGGAGCGCGATGCGGCGCCTCCCTTCCACATCGAGCGTATCGGCGCGGAGGGTCTCGCCCCGCCGCCGCTGGAACCGGCGGCGTTAGAGCGAGCGCTGGAACGATCGGCCACGTGGGTCGAGAAGACCGCGACGTTCTGGAACACCTACACGTCGGCCGCGTGGGAACGCTCCATGCCGAACGTCGCGAGTTCCCCCCGACCCGTCCCGGGTGGCGCTGACAACATTCTCTATGGGAGCTGCTGCTGGGAGCTCGGCGAGGATCAAGCGCTGCTCCTGGAGTGCGAACAGCCCGATGCGCAGTACTGGGGGTTCACGATCCACACGCTCGGCTGGCTCGAGTCGGGTGATTTCGCCGAGCGACAGACGAGCCTCAGCGACCGCCAGGCGTTCGTCGACAACGACGGGCGCGTGCGCATCGTGCTGTCGCACCGCGACCCCGGTACGGCCAACTGGATCGACACCGAGCAGCGCCAACGCGGCATGCTCGTCTATCGCTGGGTGTGGGCGAGCAGCAATCCCGTACCGACCGCGAGTCTGATCGGCGTCGACGACGTTCGCGCGGCGCTTCCCCGCGATCATCCGACCGTCGACACCGACGCTCGCCGCCGCGCACTGGCCCGCCGGCGCGAGGCCGCCTGGAACCGGTTCCTCTGATGACCTGGACACCGCCCGCGCGCCCCCGCTGGGCCAAGCGCCTGATCGCGCACGGCCGGTCGGCCGGCGGGGCCGAGAGCCTCGTCTCGCTCGAGACCGACGATCTGTACCGTGTCGCGATCGAGTCCACGGAGCTGCACGACTTCGGCGGCGACGAATGGATCGACCACTTCGATACGTTCATGGACGCGCTCGACGAGGAATCGGAGCTTCACCTCGTCGGACGCCTGCTGGTTCGCACGGACATCATCCGCTCGCTCGTCAACCGGCTGCGACTGACCGATCTGTGGCAGCGCGAGCGGGCCATCCTCGAATCCGACGTGTGCGAGCCGGTCTTCATCGTCGGCAGCCCGCGCACCGGCACCTCGATCCTACACGAGCTCATGGCGTGCGACCCGGCCGTGCGCGCGCCGCTGATGTGGGAGATGCAGCATCCCGTCGAGTCTGTCACCGGCAACGACATGAGCGAGATCGGCGACAGCGTCGTTCGCTTCGCGCACGACCTGCAACCGGAATACGAGACGATGCACGCCAACGCGGGGCGCCTTCCCAACGAGTGCATCTTCATCACGATGCACGAGTTCCTCTCCGACCACTGGGGAGGGCAGCACGTCGTGCCGAGCTACGACGGCTATCTCGCCAGCGCCGACCACCGACCCGCCTACCGATTTCACAAGAAGTTCCTGCAGACGCTGCAGTCCAAGGACGGCCCCGCCCACTGGCTACTCAAGGCGCCGAGCCACCTGCCCCACCTCGGGGCGCTGTTCGACGTCTACCCCGACGCGCGCATCGTCCGGACACATCGTGACCCGCTGAAGGTCCTGCCCTCGACGTTGAGCCTGCTCGGTACGCTCAAGTGGATGCGCTGCGAGAACGTCGATCTCAGCATGGCCGCTCGCTTCCTGCCCGCCGCCTTCGCTAGGACCTACGAGAAAGAGATCGCCGACCGCACCTCGGGCCGCCTGCCCGACGACCGCATCATCGACGTTCGCTACGATGATCTTGTCCGCGACCCGGTGGCGACGATCACCGGCGTTTATGCCCGCATGGGGCGGGAGTTTACCGAAGAGGCGCGCGCGGCAATCGACGCGTACGCTCGCGCCAAGCCGAAGAGCGCGCACGGCGCGCATCGCTATTCGCTGGAGGGCGTCGGGCTGGAGCGCGAACGCGAGGCCGAGCGGTTCCGCTTCTACGTCGAGAAGTACGGGATCGAAAGCGAGGGGGATTGAAACAGC
>SPBQ01000522.1 GCA_004525875.1 Myxococcales bacterium | reverse complement strand
TCGATGGTGAGGTAGGAGATACAGCGCGTGGCGTCGATTGTGGGGCCATCGTCGAGCGCGCCCGTCGGGCAGGCTGGAATGCAGGCGGTACACGTACCGCAGTGATTCGCCGTCATCGGAGGATCGGGCGGGATGGTCGCGTCGGTCACCAGGCACGCGATGAGAAAATAGGATCCGGCGTCGGCGGAGAGGATGTTAGTGTTGCGGCCGTACCAGCCGAGCCCAGCGCGCCGCGCGAGCTCCTTCTCGACCAGCGGCCCGGCATCGACATGAGTGCTGTAGCGCGCACCGTACCTGCGCGCCACGGCCTCCCCGAGCTCGCGCAATCGGTCCCCCAGGTGCTCGTGGTAGTCGGGGCCGAGCGCGTAGGCAGCGATCCGTCCCACGAGTGTGCGTTTCCAGTCCACGCGTGCGGCGGGCGGAGGGGCGTATCTCCACAGCGCCACGACCACGCTGCGGGCCCCCGCCAGGCGTCTGCCCGGATCGAGGCGCGGGGCCGTATCGCCGGCCAGGTAGCCCATCGAGCCGTGACGTCCCCGGGCGTTCCATTCGCGCAACAACGACCCGCACCCGAGCGGCTCCGCGGTCGTGAAGCCGCAGGCATGGAAGCCGAGCTCGATGGCCTGTCGGCGCAGTGTCTCCTTGTCTGCGGTGATCACGCGGTTGACTGTAGGAGATGCAGTCCTCAAACTGAAAGCTGATGGAAAGCGCGGCTCCCAACGTATTCAACCTCACGCAGAAGGCGATCGAGCACGTGAAACGCACCCTGGCGCGCCAGGGGCTGGAAGGGCACGGTCTGCGCGTGGCCGTCGTGGCCGGTGGATGCTCGGGCTACGAGTACTCGCTCGCGTTCGCCAGCGAGCCGCAGACAGGCGATCGCATCATCGATCACGGAGTTCTTCAGGTATTCGTCGGTGCGGAGAGCGTCGAGAGGCTCGACGGCACGGTTCTCGACTACGTCGACGGTCTCTACGGCGCAGGCCTCAAGTTCGCCAACCCGCAAGCCGTCCACAGCTGTGGCTGTGGCACTTCGTTCGCTACCGAGTCCGAGCACGGGACTGACTCCGACGGCTCGGCGACGAGCTGATCCGCTCTGTGCACAAGAGACCGCGCATTGCGGTCTACCTCTCTGCCCACGGCTACGGGCACTGCACGCGTACCGCAGCGCTGTGCCTCGAGCTGGCCTCCCGCCTGGATCCCGAGTTCCACCTACGCGCGAGCACACCGCGTTTCCTCTGGCCGCAGCAGCTCGCCGGGTCGACCGTGACCTGGGATGAACGGCCCTGCGACGTCGGTGTGGTGCAGAGCGATGACCTCACCGTCGACCTCGGGGCCACACGTGGCGCTATCGATCGATGGCGCGAGGCGGTTCCCGACCGCCTCGAGGAAGAGGTCCAGTGGCTCCGATCCGAAGCGGTCGATCTCCTGCTCGGTGACGTACCGCCGATGGCCTTCGTTGCAGCCGCGAACGCGGGCGTTCCCTCGGTGGCGGTGGCAAATTTTTCCTGGGACTGGATCTACGAAGGCATGGGGTTCGAAACCGCCGCTCGTGAAGCGGCAGACGCCTACGCCGTCGCAGGCCTGCTGATAGAGCTGACGCCCGCTGCGCCGATGCCGGCATTCCCGCGTCGGTTGACGGTCGGCATGATCGGCCGGCGTTCGTCGCGCGATGGGCGCGAGGTGCGCCGGTGCCTCGGTGTGACGGACGGGGAGCAGCTCATCCTGCCGGCGTTTCGTTCGCGCGCTGGGGACTTCCTCTCGCTTCCCGCGCCGCGCCCCGGCATTCGCTATGTGCAGCCCTCGGCAGTGGGGTCGTCCGATACCCGCGGTGCTCGGTCCGACCTTGTGACACTCGGACCGGATGTGGACTTTGTCGATGCCGTAGCCGCGGCGGACGTGATCGTCGCCAAACCGGGCTACGGCATCATCGGTGATTCGATGCGTGCCGGCGTGAGGCTGCTCTACACAGAGCGCAGCGGCTTCCCGGAGGACCCGGTCCTACGCGCCTGGCTCGAAGCGCAGCCGGGTACCGCTCCGATCAGTCCCGAGCGCCTGGCGGCGGGTGACTGGAGGGACGAGCTCGAGTGTCTGCTCGCCTCACCGCGGCCGCAGCCGGTCGGCGACGCGCCGTTGCAGGCCGCCGGTGAAGCGATCGAGGGGGCGCTTACAGGGGCGGCGCGCTAGCCGGCATCGTCCTGGCCTGGCCCATCATCGGCTCCGCACTTGGTTCGAGCACCGCGTGGAGTACCTCGCCGACCTCGTCGACGTAGTGGAACGAGATTCCCTCGCGAAGCGAAGCGTCGATCTCCTCGACGTCCTTGCGGTTGCGGCCCGGGACGAAGATCTCCCGGATGCCGGCACGGCGAGCGGCCAGCATTTTTTCCTTGATGCCGCCGACGGGCAGCACGGCGCCGCGCAGCGTTATCTCGCCCGTCATGGCG
>SPBQ01000003.1 GCA_004525875.1 Myxococcales bacterium | reverse complement strand
GGTCGCCGACGTGCTCGTCGTCGTGACGGGAAGGGACGTGCTCGTCGTGGTGCTGGACGTGGATGTGGTGGTGCTCGTGCTCGAGGTGGTGGTCGTGGTCGAGATGAGCGGCTTCACGATCTGGAAGTGATCCCTGATCGCACCGTTGCTCTCGATCCAGCGCGCGTCGAGACGATCGAGGTCGATGTCGACGACCATCGAGCCGTTATCGGACAGCGAGATCACCATGACCGGATGGTCCAGGCCGCCGCCACCCGATTTGGCCGAGCTGCCGACCACCGAGTAAACCGTTCCCCCGTGTGGGCCGCCGAACTTCTGGTAGCTTCCGTCGCCGCTCGGATCCCCGTCGCCATCGTCGACGGCGTGCGACAGGGAATTGAACGTACTGGACTGGCCGTAGTGCCCATCGATGAGCATCGAGCGCTCATAGCTGTGGCTATGGCCGGCAAGCTGCAGATCGACACCGAAATGCTCGAGAACCGGCACGAAGCGCTCACGCATCTCCACGAGCTGCGACTCGGTGTCCGAATCGTGCGAGCCTTTGGTGTAGGGCGGGTGGTGCCAGTACACGATGATCCAATCCTTGTCTGTCGCGGCGAGGTCCGCGCACAGCCATTGATACATGGCACCGCCCTCGAGCGGCGGGCAGATGTTCGTCGTCGGGTTGGAAGGTGCGGTTCGGCTGGTGTCGTGGGAGTCGAGTGAAACGAGATGCACGTTACCGTAATCGTACGAGTAGTAGGCTTCGGTGCCGCTGGCCACGCCGCCGGCCTCGGCAAGCGTGGGCACGGTGAAGGCCTCGTAGTAGGGCCCGCTCTGCGTCGGTGAGTCGGAGGCGCCGAACGAATGGTTGCCCGGCGCCGGCCACACCACGGTATTGCGCAGGATCTCGGTGAACGTTTGGAACACGGCCGTGGTGTACTCGGCGTCGGTCCCGGTTTCGTAGGCGTTGTCGCCGAGCATGAGCCAGGCGTCGGCCCGGCGGCTGCCGGCGAAGTCCAGGTAGGCGTCGCGCACGCTCTGGACTATAGCGCCTGGGAGGCCTGAGTCGCCGACGACCCAGATGCGGATCGGCTGCCGCGTGCCGGGCACCGGCGAGGTGACGAAATAGTGGTCGGTGTCTCCGCCCGCCAGCGTGAGGCTGGTCGTGCCGACCGCGTAGCAGTACTGCGTGAAGGGATCGAGGCCGAAGATCTCGATCTCGTGCTCGGTGGTCGGGCCGGGCAGTGTGATGCTGTCGCTCGTCGCGTCGGGACACACGCCGAAGCTGATGTGACTCTCGCTGGCGGTGTCTGTACGCCAGCGCACGATCATGGACGTCGACGTTCCCATCTGGAGATAGGGACCACGCTCCAGGTTGAGGGCAAGGGCAGTAGCTGGCCACATGAGCAAGGTCACGAGCAGGAAGGCGGATGAGTACGAGCGTGATCTGTTCATGAACTCGACCGTCATCAGAGAGCACTAGCGAGACTGTTCCGCGAGCTTCGCGAGCGCGTCGTGTACCCGTGCCTCGAGCCTCGTCATCGCGTCAGTCTTTCTGCGATGCGCCGGAAGCTTTTGAATCTCGGCAAGAGCCGAGCGGAATGCCTCGCACGCCTCCTCGCGGCGCCCGGCGCGCTGGTAGATCTCGGCGCGCCGGGCGAGCCATGATTCCTGCCGCGGGGAATGCGCGCTGACGCGATCGAGACGCGCAAGCGCCGCATCGAAATGGCCGACCTTGAGCTCCAGCTCCATGGCCAGGAGCTCGAAAGTCGCTACCGAGCCGACGCGGTCGATGCCCTCGTCAAGACCGCGGACGGCCTGCTCGAGGTGTGCATCCCCGGCGCCGGCCAGGGCTCGGGCACGAGCGAGGTAGTCGTCCGGGACCGGCGTCGGTCGCTCTGCGATCGCGCGCGAGAACTCCTCGGCCGCCTCTAGTGCTCGGCCGATGCGCATGAGGGCACGGGCGCGGCAGGCACGCGCCGCCGAGTGGTCGGGCTCCTGGGCAAGGAAGCGGCGCAGCGCGAGCTCGGCTTCGCCGGCGCGGTTTGCGTCCAGCAGCACCCGCCCACGCTGGTAATCGACTTCGTGACGGCTGGGGTCGAGCTGCGCCGCGCGATCCAGGTCGGCGAGAGCCGCAGTCCAATCGCCGCGGGTCCGGTGCAGCACCGCGCGCCTGAGGTAGTGCTCCGGCTGCTGCGGCTGCGCATCGATCTGCCGGTTCACGGGGTCGACGCGATCCGAGAATGCTCCGTGGCCCTCGGCTTGGTTAGAAGGGTAGGCAAGCGCGATCAGCGCGGTCAGCCCGATCAGCAGTGCGGAGGTGCGCCACACGGACGTACCCTTCGGCGAGCGGTGTGCGCGTGCGGCCCGCTGCGCCGGCGTCGCTGGTCGCCGCCTCGAGGCGATCATGTCGCCGCTGTTCGGGTGCGCCGATTCGGTGAGCACCCGCCAGTTGCGTCCGCCGTCTTCGCTACCAGACGCCCCCGACGGTAGGTGCGCGAGGTTATGGCAGTCCGTCAGCATGGATAGAGCGAACCTAGTTGACCGGAGCGTCAGAAATGCGTCAAGCGTGAAACCAGCGGCCTCGCGCGGAGTCGCGACGCCGCTGGTCCATGAATCGAAATCGCCCCGAACGCTCCCCGAGATTCGGATCGTCATGCGGCGGGTTTCTGCGAGGCTGGATGGTCGACAGCACTGAGAACGCGGCGCCCAGTTCGATGCGACGGCCGCCAGCGGCGCCCCCGCGGAGGGTCGAAGTGCGCGATGATCCGGCGCGCGACCTGGCGCTCTTCTTCAGACGGCTGCGAGGGCTTCTCGCATGCAGCGGTGGAAGTGCGAGATCGCTCCCTCGAATCGCCCGAACGTGAAGGCGTCGTTAGCGCCGGAGTCGATGGCGCGCTGGATGGCGCACACAACGGCTAGGTCTTCGACGGCACCGGTGTCGTCCACGAACTCCGCGTCGCGCTGCGCGTTCTCCTTTGCCGCGACGCCGCCGCCTCGGTTCGTGAGCCTGTAGAGCACGAGCTTGGTCCGATCGACGGCCAGCGGTTCGAGGACCACGAGGTTCGTGTGATGCGACAACACGGTGATCACGGCGTTGGGAAACAGGTGGTAGGCGTAGGTGACCAGCCCTTGGACGCGGCGTTCGGCGGGTGCGACGTTCGCGAGCTTCTCGATGCGCCTGAACGGGAACGTGACGCGGCTGTTTCGTCCGACGCTTTCCACCAGCGCGAGGTTGTCGTAGCCGAAGGGGTAGAAGGTCTCCCTGTGCGTGGGGCGGATGTGGTAGCCCTCGAGAAAGCTTTCGAGGTAGATCTTCCAGTTCACGTCGGCGTCGAACTCGTTGCAGGCGAGCAGCTCCTGGTCGTCGGCGATCAGCTCACCCAGCCCGTCCCAGGGCGAGGGACCCGGGACTGGGGCGTCCTGCCTGACATAGATCAGGCCGGATCGCTGCTCGACGACGACGGGCACGAGGCCATGCTCTCCCTTCTCGATCCCGGGAAAGCCGTGCTCGTGTGGGATGTGACGGAGCTCGCCGTCGAGCGCGTACGTCCAGCCGTGGTAGGTGCAGCTGAATGCCCTTGCGCAACCCGTGCCGGTCGCGACCTGCATGCCGCGATGGCGGCATGCGTTGCGGAAAGCGCGCACACGACCGTCATCACCGCGCACCGCGACGATGGGTGTGCCCGCCGCTTCGCGCGCCAGGTAGGAGCCGGCCTCGGGCAGGGCGGCCGAAGGACAGAACGGCGTCGGTACGCGTCGCAGGACGTCGCGGATCTCCAGCTCGAATCGCTCCGTCGATCGATAGTTGGCAACGGGCTCGCGCCAGACGTCGTCGACGACGTCGGTGGTTCCGCGCTCGGCGTGCTCGAGAACCCGCTGGGCGACGGCCTGATCGTCCAGGAAGGCTCCGGGGCCGGCCTTGAATTGTCTCGACATCACGTTGATTGTTTTTTTCAGATCGACGATCATGTCAATCGCTGCCCGGCCGAGGGCGACCGGCCGCATCGTGAGCGAACCCCACTCGAGCTCGGCGATGCTCGGCTCCACGGGATCGGTGATCGTCGCGCCGCTGACGCGGTCGCGGCGTTCATCGCGCGAGCAGGTCATCGAGGTGCCCCGGCGTCAGCTCGCGGCAGCGGTCGGGATCGATCCGACGTTGGTAAGGGGATCTCCTGCGCACGGGCCCTTCCGACTGGGGCGCAGCAGTGCACGACCCCTATCAACGTGACAGTGTCCGGTCGATCGACGGGTCCGCGCTTTCGCGCGAGCGGTCGCTGGTGTAGTCTCCCGCTCGCTCCGCCTCCCGCGGAGGACACCGAAGGCACGTGCACTTAATGAGTTACTTCGATCCGCTGCTACCCGAGTTCTGGAAGACCGTCGGCATGGCGGTCGTCTGCGGCGCCGCGATCGGTCTGGAGCGGCAGCTGCGTGGTAAGCCCGCCGGCGTTCGGACGAGCATCCTCGTATGCTTGAGCACGGCGATCTTCGTACGTCTGGGCGCGGCGGCCGGAGGGGGCGATCCGAGTCGAGTCCTCGGCCAGATCATCACCGGCGTCGGCTTCCTCGGTGCGGGCGTCATGCTCGTGCGCAATGAAGCCGTCTACGGGGTCACGACGGCAGCGGTGATCTGGATGCTCGCCGCCACCGGATGCGCGATCGGCTTCGGCTACCCGATGGCAGCCCTCTGGCTGGCCATGACGACTGTCGCGACCCTGACGGGCGTCGAGCTTCTCGAGTCGAGCGTGCGCTGGCTGGCGCGAGGTGTGTACGCAAGACGGCAACCGCCCAGGCTGTAGCCGCCGCCGCTCGATGAGGACCGTGCTGGTGAGCTCGCCGCATTTATTCGCTCCCCGTTGGGAGGTTCGCGCGAGGGCTTCGTGCACGTACCGGTCCTGATCGTCGGAGGGGGTCCGGCGGGCCTGTGCGCTTCGATTCTTCTCTCACGTCACGGTGTGCGATCCCTTCTGGTCGAGCGCCGCCGCGATGTCCTCGCCCACCCGCGCGCTCGCAGCATCAACGCGCGTTCCGCGGAGATCTTTCGCGGCTTCGGTCTGTTCGAGCGATTGCGAGAGCTCAGCCTGCCGCCCGAGTGGACGCGCGAGATCATCTACACGCGAACGCTTGCGGGCCGCGAGCTAGGCCGCGTCGGCACCGGGGGCTTCGACAGCGCGAACACGGGCATCAGCCCGACGGCGCCGCTCATGAGCACGCAGGATCGATTGGAACCGTTGCTGCGCGAGCGCGCGCGAGCCGAGGAGCATGCCGACGTCCGCTTCGGCGTCCGGCTGGACTGCTTCGAAGTCACCGACGGCAAGGTCGACGCGACCATCGTCAACGATGACGCAGGCCTGGCCGAGGACGTGCGCGCCGACTACCTCGTCGCAGCCGACGGAGCGGCAAGTCCGATCCGCGACCATCTCGGCATCACACTGGACGGACACCTCGGCCTTGCGAGCGTGATCGACGTCTACTTCCGGGCCGACCTCGCTCGCTGGGTCGCCGAGCGTCCGGCGCCGCTGTACTGGGTGGCCGCGGGCGAGGTGAACGGCGTGTTCCAGCCGCCCGACGGGAAGCGCGAGTGGCGGTGCCAGATCGCCTACGATGCGGACCGCGACGTCCCCGACGACTTCACGTCGCAACGCTGCACCGATTGGATTCGTGCGGCCGTCGGAACCCGATCACTCGACATCGATATTCTCAGCGTGCGCCCCTGGACGATGCACTCGGCAGTCGCCGCGCGGCTACGTCACGGGCCGGTGTTCCTGGCCGGCGACGCTGCTCACATCCTTCCGCCGACGGGGGGATTCGGCATGAACACCGGTGTGCAGGGCGTGCACAATCTGGCCTGGAAGCTGGCGGGCGTCGTTCGGGGGTGGGCCGACGCCTCCTTGCTCGATACCTACGAGGAGGAGCGTGCGCCGGTGGCCACGTACAACGCGCAGCGCAGCCTGGAGAACTCCATCGCCGTCGTGCAGATCAACCAGGCCGCCCGCGAAGGCGGCGACGTTGCCGGTTCGCTGGCGAGCGCTCGTCGATACGGCAACTTCATCGGCATGGACCTGGGGTTCGCCTACGACTCACACGCGATCGTCGCCGACGGCAGCGCTGCGCCCGAGGTCGCCGATCCCGTTGCCGAATACGTCCCGACGGCCAGGCCCGGCCACCGCGCACCACACGTCGTGCTCGAGCGAAGCGGCACGCAACTCTCCACGCTCGATCTCTTCGACCGCCAATTCACGCTTCTAGCGGGACCGCGAGGGACGCGGTGGACCGACGCGGCCGCATCGGCGGGAGCGGCCGCGGGCGTACCGCTGCAAGCGTTTCGTATAGGGGCCGGTGGTGATCTCGGCGACCCGACCGGCGGGTGGCTCGAGCTCTACGGCTTGCAACCCGACGGTGCGGTGCTCGTTCGACCCGATTGGCACGTCGCCTGGCGCAGCGCGACCGGCGACGCGCGACCGCGCGACGTGCTGGCTAGGGTGCTCGCGCAAGTCCCCGGCCGCAGCTCGTGACGGCCGGTCTCCAGTCCGGCTTGCTGCTTCTCTCAGATCATCTTTCGGCTGCGGAACAACCATACTTGAACCGCAGCTACAGCCACTAGCAGCGCCGTCACGATCGCGAAAGCCCAGGGATACTCGCTGCCGGGGATCCCCGCCACGTTGACGCCCAGCAGCCCCGTTACGAAGCTGAGCGGCAAGAACACCGCTGCGACCAGTGAAAGTAGAAACATCGTCCGATTCATGTGCTCGGCGAGTCGGTTCTGCAGTTCCTCTTGGATGACCGCGGCACGCTCTCTCGCGGCGTCGAGGTCCTCGACGTATCGGGTGACCTGATCGGCGATCTCCCGGAAGCCGTACTTGTCTTTGGGCTCGAGCAGGGCGTTCTGTTCACCGTGTAGACGAAACAGCACGTCGCGTTGCGGAGCGAGGTAGCGTCTCAGAGAGATCGCTTGCCGGCGAAGAGGGCCGAGGGCGGTCTGCAGGTCGCGGCTCTCCGCCGTTACGACCTCGGTCTCGAGGCCGTCGACCTCGTCGTTCAGGTCGGCGATGACGGGACTGATCCGGTCGACGAGCCGGCCTGCTACTCGGACGAGAAACTCACCCTCGCTCGCCGGTCCGGCACCGCGAGCCAGGGAATCGCGAATGTCCTCGATCGCAAGTAGGCGTCGCGCCCGAACCGATATGATACGACCCCTCTCGACGTAGAGCCGGAGCGACACCATGTCCTCGGGGTCAGCCCCCGGGTTGAGATTGACGCCGCGCAAGTTGACGAGCAGACCGTCAGAAACCGTTGCGCTCCTCGGCCGCGTGTCTTCGGCGAGTAGCGCTTCTGCGACGTGCGCGGGCACGCCACTCTTCTCGATGAGCCAGCGGCACGTCGTCGCGATGCTACGATTGAGATGAACCCAGAGCAGTCCCTGCGACTCGGTCCAGTCTGCAACTTCGGGCCAACCAATCTCATGACCACCACCATCGCGATCGAGGATGTAGGCGCAGATCAAGCCGTCGTGCTCGGACATCTCGAGCTCCAGGCCGCCTCAGTACGACTGTCGGATTCCAGCCGATTCGATACTCGACGAAACTACCGCCAGTTACCGGTGCGGCTCTGGAGACGTTCTACACGTGCCGACGAACCGGCGCATCCGATCGTGCTCTCGCGTCCGGACGTTGGGCATTCGATCGCGGGCCGACGCGGCTGGCCGTATCGGCGGCGGGATGCTATCGACATGGCCGCGTCGAGCCGATCACGGCTCGCACTTTCCAGGAGGCTAGAATCAAGAGTCGCGAAGCGCACCGCGCCAAGGCCGAGGCCAAGCTCGAGGAGTTCGTGGGCAGGATCACCACCGCGCGTGCTCGACTCAAGGGCACGTCGGCCGACGTCGCCGGCGAGAAGTGGTCGGAGCTGACCGACCAGGTAGAGGACGCGTTCGGGGGAATCGCAAGCGCGGTGAAGGGCTTCTTCTCGAAATCTTGACTGGAAACAGCTGCGACCGGGCGCGCATCAGTCGCGAGCGTCACCGAAAAGGGGAAGGCCGAAGCCGTCGAGGGCTAGCGCCTCGAGTGAGGAGGCTGCGTCATGACCGTGATCGATCCCAATCTCATCCTCTATCCTGTCTTTGCGATGTTCTTCCTGACCGCCGCCGTGCTCGCGCACATGGCACGGACGCGCGTCGGCGCGGTGACACGGAAAGAGATGGCCCTCGACTTCTATCGCACCTACGACAAGGGCGAGGAACCGGAACAGATCCGGCGGATCACTCGCAACTTCATCAACCTCTTCGAGGTACCGGTCCTCTTCTATGTCGGCGTGATCCTCGTCTACATCAGCCACCAGGTGAACTATTGGATGGTCGGCTGTGCCTGGACGTATGTGGCGCTTCGCTACCTACATACCTACATCCATTTGACGTCGAACGATGTGCTCACCCGCTTCCGTGTCTACTTCGCCAGCGGGCTCGTTCTGCTGGTGATATGGTCCAGCCTTCTGGTACAGCTGGTGCGCACCGGCTAACGAAACCCGGTCGCCATGGGGCGCAACGGCCCGTTCGTCGACGCCTTCGGTGCGACACCTCGCCATGGCACCACGATGGCTGCGATTTCGCGCCTTGGCCTCGGCGCGAATCTCACCACCGGCCTCTCGGTCGGAGGTTCGTAAACGGGCTCCTCTAGAGCACGCTTCGGGTGATCTTCGCTGGAAGGCGGTCGCCTTGCGGAGTTGAGGCCGGGTAGTGATACCCGGCCTCAACGTCCGATAAATGGTGCGTAGCGTGACCCGGCACGAGCCGCGCCGCAGGCCGTCGCGCCCCAGCACATCGGTAGCCATAGCCCGTGGCCCGTGAGCGCTACCGTTGTGCGGTCTCCGCTAGTTGCAGCCGCAGGTTCCACCCATGTCGATGCACGGGTCACCGAAGGGACAGACGCCGTTGCACTGCGGGGCCTCCGAGCCACCGCACGTCTTGACGGCTGGTGTACAGATCGTCGATGACTTGAACTTCGTCAGCACGCGAGTGTCGAATTGGTCGGTGACCTCGGTGTCCGAGATCGGAGCCGTCAGCTTGGGACACTTTACCTTGTAGCAGATGAAGTCGTTCGTGAGTGTCTGGCCTGCGGTCTCGATAAAATAGTTTGGGTCGGGTCCTGGAGCGTCCGACTCCTGGACGTTGTTCTTGTCGACCGGCACGCAGAACTGCTTGGCCTTGCCCGCGATCTTGCAGCCGGCCGCGGGGGGGAATGGCGGATCCTGGACCAGCGTCGACAAGTCGGCGAGGGCAGAGAACTTGGTCGAATCCTTGATCTTGTAGCAGCTGAGGTGGTCGTTTTGCGCCATGGCGACGCTCGCCGGCATCACCGTCGCGAGAAAGATAAAACTCATCATGGTTACGATCAGACGTTTCATAGTACTCCCCGAGTTTGTGCGCCGTAGCGGGCGTGACCGGAGGGCCGCCGGCCGCACGGCGCAGACATGGTCGGTCAGTTCCGACGTTGAGCGACTATGCCACCGCGGCGCTGCTCGATAGAAGGGGTTTTCTGCAAGGATTCCAGCCCCATGTTGGGGGGCCGTTGCCCGGGAACGCACCGTACCGGTGTCACGCGAACGGTCCAGCGGGCTTACATTCCCCCGATCATACTGGCCGACTCCGGGACTGGACGAGATAGCTTGCGTCCATGACGAAGGGCGTGCGCGCTTGGGCCGCGTGTATCGCCCGAAGCTAGCGCTATCGCGGCCGAAGTCTGTCTTTGCGATGTTCTTCCTGACCGCCGCCGTGCTCGCGCGCATGGCACGGACGCGCGTCAATGCGGTGACACGGAAAGAGATGGCCCTCGACTTCTATCGCACCTACGACAAGGGCGAGGAACCGGAACAGATCCGGCGGATCACGCGCAATTTCATCAATCTCTTCGAGGTACCGGTTCTCTTCTACGTTGGCGTGGTCCTGGTGTACATCAGCCACCAGGTGAACTACTGGATGGTCGGCTGCGCCTGGACGTATGTGGCGCTTCGCTTCCTACATACCTACATCCACTTGATGTCGAACGATGTGCTCACCCGCTTCCGTGTCTACTTCGCCAGCGGGCTCGTTCTGCTGGTGATGTGGTCCAGCCTTCTGGTGCAGCTCGTGCGCGCTGGCTAGCGAAACCCGGTCGTTATCGGGCGCGTCGCCGTGGCCCCCGCGCCGCATCATTTCTCGTTCTCGCCGCTACCGAGGACCTCTTGGTCGACGCACCGCTGCCTCTGACGTTGCCGATCACCGCGCAGCTCAGGTCGAGTGACGGGGAGTGCTGGGAAGCGGTCTACTTCGAGGCCGGCGTCAGCCGCAACGAGCCCGGCAGGTTCAAAGCGAACGCCGGGCCAAGCCGGCCGCAGCAGGGGATCTCGCGGATGTGATCCGCTGCCGCAAGCCCGGGATCGTCGCGATCTCGTACTTCTGTGACTGTTCGCGGGCGGGGGTCGTGCTATCGGAGCGCGGCTCTGTTGGTTGCTTGCAGGCCTTCGCCATGGGTCGACTCCGCCGCGAGTTCGGTCTTCGAGCTGAAGCTCTGGCGTGCCCGGATCAAGGTGCTGCGTGCGATCTCCAGCACGCCGATCTTCTCGAGGGCGAGACACACGACGTAGCCCAGATCGAGCTCCCACCATCGGTATGAGAAGCGAGCAGAGGCGGGGTAGCGGTGGTGATTGTTCTGGTAACCCTCGCCGAGAATCAGCCACGCCGCCAGATGGTTATTGCGCGAGTTGTCGGCCGTATCGAAGTTGCGACCTCCGACCGCATGGCCCAGAGAGTTGACGATCCAGCCTTCGATCGGATGGCTCATCATGCCCAGCCAGTAGCACGCACCGAGGGCCCACCAGCCGGCGACGAGGCCCATGGCCAGCGCAGCGCCGAGATGCACGAGATACGGCAGGTACCACATACCTCTGCGATTGATCCAGCTAACGGGGAAGTCAAGATCCTCGACGGTACGGCAGTAGTCTGACTTTCCCTTGGCCAGGCCCACCAGCGTTCGCTCGTAGGAACGCAGCTGCCCTAGCAAGACGCCGTACACGCCGAAGTGGACCGGACTGTGCGGGTCACGAGGAGTATCGGAGAACTCGTGGTGCTGCCGGTGCATGCAGACCCAGCCCTTGGGATCGAGGCCGGTCAGCCAGACTCCCATCGTCGCGACGAACTTACGGGCTCGCGGGCTGAGACGGACGGCGCCGTGGGCGAGTCCACGATGGTAGAGAACCGAGATCGTCGTGGTGTTGATCAGATAGGCGATTGCGAAGATGCCGAGACAGGCCAGTACGTACATGCGATTTTCTCCACGGTTGGCGTGATTCGGCGATGAGAGTGGGCGCCAACCTCCCCAGTTACGAAGGCGTAATGTTACGATTGCGTAACTTACGCATCCGTAGGATGATTGTCAATCATGGCAACCAAGAAAAAGCTTCCCGCCGCCGCTAGAAGGGCTCAGCTCATCGACGTTGGGCGCAAGGCCTTCGCGGAGAAAGGATTCGAGGGCATCTCGGTGGAGGAGATTGCCGATCGGGCCAAGGTCTCCAAGCCCATCCTCTACCAGCACTTCGGCGGCAAGGAGGGGCTCTACGCGGTCGTGGTTGATCGCGAGATGGAACAGGTCGTGACGATCATCTCCGAAGCCATTTCCACGGGCACGCCTCGCGAGCGTGTTGAAGCCGCCGCGCTCGCGTTCTTGCGATACGTAAAGGACAACCCGGAAGGATTCGCAGTGCTCTCCCACGACACGCCGGTCGGCGTGCGTGACGGGACCCTGTCGAGCGTTCTCAACGAAGTCGCGGATCGCGTGGGGAACGTCTTCGCAAGCAGCTTCAAGGCCGCGGGCTACAGTCCGACGGTCGCGCCGATCTACGCCCATGCGCTGGTCGGGATGGTTTCGTTCGTGGGCCAGTGGTGGGTCGACGTTCGCAAGCCGTCGGTCGAGACAGTGGCGAGCCACATCTCAGCGCTTGCGTGGATGGGATTGCGCCGGCTGCCCAAGAAGCCCGAGCGCGCGGTGGATCGCGCAAGCAGCAAGGTCTAGCGCGGGCTGACGCCCTCCCGCGTCGGGCTTGCAGGTGAGGCGCGGCTATCGCCGGCCTCGAGCGGTGGGTGAAGGCGCCGCCGGTCGGGAGTGCCGGCTGAGCCCCCTCGGTCGCGTCCGTACGGACCGACTCCATGCGCTCTGCCATGTCAGGTCCCTCGTTCCACATTTGCCACGCGCCGCTGCCGCGGCGCGCAGCAGGAATCTCGCCTCACGCTGAACCTACCTTGTTACAATCGAGGCAAGAGGCGATGTTGCGTGGCTGTGCGACGACAGATTACGGTTTTCGGTATCCAGCGATCACACCGGCACTTGGTCGGGCAGGTAGCGTGATATGAGCGTCGCGCTGGCGATCGCGGCCGGGCTCGCGTACCTCGCCGCTACGGTCGTGTGCGCGAAGACGCAAACGGGCACGGCGGATAAGATCCTGAGAGACCTGAGCGTCCACTGCCCCGACGCTTGGGCCGACGTCGGTGCGCCGCTCACCGTGCAGGCGGCCGTGAGAGATCCCGACCGCCGCTGGGAGCGATTCGTTCGCGAACGCGCCTACCTCTCTCGTTGCGACACGGATCTTGCCCGCCGAATCGACGCGTTTCGTCGGCGGAGCCTGCTTACGTTCACATCGATAGCCATCGTCGGTGCGGTCGTGCTGTACTGCCTGTGGCAAGTCGAGCTTCCCTCCGGTTCACCACGCGATTCGCGCCCGTGCTTATCCGTCGAGGAGCGACCCTGCGCGGATCTCGTCTGACGCGACCTCCGGCCGCATCAGTTCTCCTTCTCGCCGTCGTCTTCCGGATCTGCCGTGAGGGTGCGGTCAAGAACACGAGAGATTCGCGGCTCGTTATCCATGCTCGAACTCACGGGCGATGGGCGCGAGCAGATAGTCCCGAAGCTTGAGACGAACCGTGGCCAGAAGGTCGCGGTTTTCGTCGGTCCCGACGTCGAATCCCGTCTCGTCTTCGATGAGCTGCACGAGCTCGTGGCGGTTGTGGGGGTGGATGCGCCGTCCGAAGGCCTCGAGGAAGAGCGATTCCGAAAGCCGGCGGTAGACGCGCGGGCGGTCCAGCGGGGAGAACTCCATGCAGCGGCTCCTGGTCGAGGTTCTTGATTGCGTCCTCGACGCCACCGGTCGCCCGGCCTGCGTTTCCCCTGAGTACGCTTCCATCGATCGTCCGCGTGAGGCGGATCGAGCACGAGCCACGGGAAGGGGACCGATCGCGCGCGCAGTGCGCCGCGAGCGTCTCGCCCGAAGCTGGCGCTATCGCGGCCGACCAGCGATGTTGTCGGCACGAGCTGCGCCCGGTTCGCTCGGCTCGTGATGGCCAACCGGTCAGGAGAGAAGCACGATGGCAACCGATGTGACGAGTATCCGACGCGAGGACGTGCGGCCCATCCCGGCCAAGGCAGTGTCCGTTCTCAAACGCTTCATGCACGTGATGACACGGGTGCACGTGTGGATCCATACCGTCAGCAAGGGGAGGATCGGTAAAACCTTCGCCGGCGCTCCCTGCTGTATGGTCATCATGACCGGACGCAAGACCGGCAAGAAGCGTTCGATTCCGCTGATCTACATTCCCCACGGCGAGGAAGTCATCCTCATCGCTTCGCAGGGCGGCATGGACATCCACCCGGTCTGGTACCGTAACCTTCTGTCCGAGCCGAACGTCGAGATCATCGCCGAGGGACGCACTCGCAAGATGATTGCGCGCCAGGCCAACGATGCCGAGAAGGCAGCGCGCTGGCCGGTGGCGCTGGCGGTCTATGCCGATTTCGACCAGTACCAGGCGCGTACCGATCGCGACATTCCGCTCATGATCTGCACGCCGGCGTAGGCGCCGTCGGCGCCGCGTCGTGGAACTCGCCCGGCCCTCAGATCCGTGGCAAGGCGGTGAGAAATGATGCCCGATCTGCGAGCGGTCCTTTCCATCGAACACCCGATCCTGCAGGCGGGTATGGGCGGCGGCTTGTCGGGATGGGAGCTGGCCTCGGCCGTTTCGAATGCCGGAGGTCTCGGAGCGGTCGGGTTCACGGCTCCGAATCAGTACGAGCAAGCGATCGTGAAGACCCGGTCGCTCACGGGCTCCAGGCCGTTCGCCGCCAACTTGTTGATGCCGTTCGTGCGGTCCGAGCACATCGCGCTGTGTCTGAAGCACGAGGTCCCGGTGGTCACGCTCTTCTACGGCTTCAGCCGCAAGGTGATGGCGGCGCTCAAAGAGGCTGGAACGTGCGTGATCTATCAGGTCGGATCGCTTCAGGAGGCCGAGCTCATGGTCGCCGCCGGCGCCGACGCACTCATCGTCCAGGGTCACGAGGCCGGCGGGCACATCCGCGGCACGCAGCGCCTCGACGGCCTCTTGCCGACCGTGCGCGAACGCTTCTCCTCGATCCCGATCATCGCCGCCGGGGGAGTCCGCGATGCCGACGACGTTGCGTGCTGCCGCTCGATGGGCGCCGACGGGGTGTCGTGCGGAACCCGTTTCCTCATGACAGAAGAGAGTCGGGCTCACGATGCGTACAAGCAGCGGTTGATCGCCGCGACCGAAACTGTGGCCACGGGGTTGTTCGGCCTCGGCTGGCCGGCGCCGCACCGGGTAGTGCCCAACGCGGCCACGCGCAAATGGTGTGCGGCTGACGGGCGCGAGCCCGGATGGGTCGGCGCGGTCAACTGGCTGTCTCAGTTCGGCGCGAGGCTCACGCCGGTTGCGCGTGTGGAACGGATGACAGGGTTGCAATCGCTGAAGCGGCCTCTCTACTCTCCCGTAGCTGTCACGACGGGAATGACGGCGGACCTGGTCGACGTTACGCCGTTGTATGCCGGTGAAGTCGTCGAGCACATCACGTCGATCTGCTCCGCTGCCGAGGCCATGGCGCAGCTGACGGGCTGAACAGCGCCGGATGTCACGAGGTGGCGTTCGTGGTGTCTCGATCGCCCAGATATCGGAACACTCCGAGCGCGGCGACGGCAAACAAAAGATGGACCGCGACGACCGGGGGCCAGCCGAAGAGATAGATGATGTCGTTCGCGAGTCCGGGTTTGAATGGCCCGCCGCCGAAAGCGAGCCCGCGGGTTCCGAAGAACGTGTTGGCCATGGCCGGAAGCGTGAAGAGCCAGGCCGTGACCAGAGCCGTCCAGAACAGGACGGCGAATCCTTTCGAGCTCAGCTTCATGAACTGACCGCCAAAGGCGAGGGCCATGAGAAGGAGCCCCTGCGTGATCGCCTCCATATGACCCATGCGGAATGCCCGTGCGTTGCCGGGGATCTCGATGTCGATCTGAATCGGTAGCGGCCACAGGACGATTTGTTCGAGTAAGTGAAAGAACCAGACCCAGCCGAAAAGAATCCCCACGATGAACAGCCCGAGTCCATTCAAGAACAGAAGGGCCTGCATCCGCGGCCGAATCGTTCGATAGCCCGTGTTCTCCATGTCGATCCCCTGATGCGCTGGCGAGTGCCGCCCGTGGTCATCCAGACCTGTAGCTCGTCGAAATCGTTGGAACCAGCAGGTGTGGGTTCTATGGGGAATTTCGCGAGCCCGCCGATCGTATCGAGCTCGAGGACCGTGACGTGAGGCCGCTGCGCGGTGTGCCACAGGCTCGTCACTTGCTCGATGTGCGCCGAGCTACCGATCCGGGCATTGTGCTGGGCTAACCTATCGGCATGACGATCGAACGACGGCTGGAGATCCTCGAGAGGCGTTGTCGTCGGCTGACGGCGGCATTGACGGGCCTCACACTCCTCGCAACCTCCGTGCTCATGATGGGAGCGGGAGAGGCGGTGCCGGAGGTCATCCGGGCGAAGGCATTCGAGGTGATCGGTAGCAGCGGGGAGTCGCGCGTCAAGCTGTACACTCTCGACGATCGCGGGCTCATCACAACTCTGGGGCCCGGCGGCCACGCCCTCGTGGACATCGGAGCGACCGTTACCGGCACAGGCAGTCTGCGCACGTACGACGGCGAGGGCCGACCGCTCGTCTCGATCGGCGCAACGCCAAAAGAGGAAGGCACGGTGAATACGTACAACGCAAAGGGCGATAACCTCATCAAGCTCGGCGTGACAGCTGACGGGCAAGGTGCGATCGGTGCCTTCAGGCGCGCCGGCGGTGTGAGGGCGATGTGGCCGTGAACAGACGAGCCTGCCGGGCGGGGGAGGACTGCCGCCTCAGCGTCGCTCCACGTCGGCCAGCCGCGCGTCGACCGATTCGAGGTTTCGGCGCAGCGTAGCGTTTTCTTCACGCAGCGACTCGAGCTCTCGATTCAACGCCTGGATCGCCGTCAGCGCCACACCGTCCGCGTCGACCAGGAAGATCGCCTTGTCGGTGCTGCCGAGCCCGAACGCGGCCTTGAAATCCTGAGCCATCGGCCCCAGGTGCCGGACGCTGGTGCCCTCCGCGGTATAGTTCCACGACGTGATCTCCAGATCGGCGACCCTGTCGAGGACTTCCGAGGCGTCGATGGGTGTGAAGTTCTCCTTCTGTTCGCGATCACTGATCGGGCAGGCGCTTCCGCAGAACTCCTGCCCCTGCGGGACGGGGACGCCTTCGCAGCAGAACAGACCCGCGCAACAGGTCTCGCCGGCGGTACAGCTCGCGCCCTGCTGGCTGCAGGTGGGCACCGTCGTCGGTGGGGCGGAGGTCTCTGATGGTACGCAGACCCGGCGGATGCGAGCTTTCTTGACGTCGTGCGAGAGGAACTGATTCTTGCGCGTGAGCTGGATGGCCGTGTCCGTCACCGCACACTCGACCTTGTAGCACAGGTAGTCCGTATCGAGACCGTGGCCTCCGATCTCCGGGTTCGGCGGCGTCGGTGACACGTTGCGCTTGTCGACGGGGGCCAGGAGCTGCCGGGCCCGGCTGCCGGCCTTCAGTCTGCAACCGAGCGCGGCCAGCTCCGGCGCGGCCGCGGCGAGATCCATGGAGTAGTCCACGGGAATCCTGGGCACGGCCTGGATCTTGTAGACGAGCAGATGATCGGAATTCTGTTGCGCCGACGCGGACGAGGCGAAGAGCAGGGCCGTGATCGTGGCCGTGAGGACGGCGGTAAGGCTGCGAGTCATGGCTACCTCCCGGGCGGGCGATTGGACGCGCGCGCGCCTACCGGATACCCCGGCTGCCGGTCCGGCGTCAATGAATCGAGCCCTTCTCGGAGCCGGTCCGGGATCGCGGCCGGCCACACCTTCTCGTGAATCGTCCATCCACGAAGCTCCTCACGCCTGTCGTCGTGGCGTCATCGCCACCGCAGAGGCTGCATGACCCAACGCCCAAGATCGTGTACGGTCGCGCTCGCCCCGAGACCGGGCCAGGGGAGAGCAGCAGAGATCGATGGCAGACGAACAAGTGGATGAGCTCCGAGAGCGACTCGAAGCGTACATCGGTAAGCCGATGGGCCCGCCGGCGGTTGCACCGGATCCGGTCAACGTGCCCATGATCCGGCACTGGGTGGATGCCATCGACGACCGCAACCCGGTGTATCTCGACGAGGCCTTTGCCGCGACCACGCGCTTTGGCGGCGTCGTCGCGCCTCCCGCGATGCTCCAGACGTGGACGTTTCCCCGTCCCCGCATCGAGGGCATCGCCGAGCGGGGCGGCGCTCCCGATGACATCGAGTACGACAACCCGGTACCGGTGCTCAACGAGGCCGGCTACATCGGCACGCTGGCCACGAATTCCGAGCTCGAATTCGTTCGCTATCTGAGGCCGGGGGACCGGCTACATCTGACGATGGAGATCGAGTCGATCTCGACTCGCAAGACGACGTCGCTCGGGCAGGGGTACTTCGTGACGTGGGTGACGACGTACATGGACGACGATGACGAGGTCGTCGGCCGGCAGCTCTTCCGTATCTTCAAGTTCGATCCATCGACGATCGACCCGTCGAAGCTCGGAGGAGCCTCATGATGAGCGCACGCACGGATTCACCCCGCAGCACCGAGATCGCCGTCGGCGACGAGCTGCCGCCGTTCGACCTCCCGGTGACCTCGACGGTGATCGTTGCGGGAGCGATCGCATCTCGAGACTTCATGCCGGCTCACCACGACGCCGAGTACGCGAAGGGGCAGGGCGCGCCGGACATGTTCATGAACATCATGACCACCAACGGCTACGTGTCGCGCTTCGTTACGGATTGGGCAGGACCGGAGGCGATGGTTCGTAGCATCAAAATCCGCCTCGGCGCTCCCGCTGTCCCCGGTCAGCCGCTGCGATTCTTCGGTCAGGTCGCGCAGAAAGGCGAGGACGGGGACGACTGCGTGATCGAGGTGGCCGTGCGGGCTGCGAACGAGCTCGGAGACCACGCGACCGGAACGGTCGTCGTTACACTGCCGCTAGATCGAGGGCCGGTATCGGTTCGATCTTATAGCCCCTCGGGCCGAGTCCCGATCACGCCCTCGGCCTCGAGCTCGCGAAGCTCGTTGGCCGACAGGCCGAGAATGCCGCCGAGAACGCGCTCGTTGTGCTGGCCGATCCTCGGCGCCGGTGTTCGCAGCCAATGATCGACGCTCGCGTAACGGAACGGCAACGACGGCAGCGGCATCGCTCCGACCACCGGGTGCTCGGGCGTTTCGAAGTAGCGGCGGGCTCGGAGCTGGGGATTGGTCTGTAGCAGCCTGCACGGATCCGCGACCACGGAGGTAGGAATGCCGCGGGCGCGCAGCTCGTCGACGATCTCCGCTCTCTGACGCTTGCGCGTCCATTCGCGCAGGTGCTCGTCGATCGAATCGTGCGCTTTGCGACGACCCGCCCGGGTGTCGAGGGCTGAATCCATCGCCCAGTCGGGGTCGCCGAGAGCCGAGCGTAATGCTAGCCACTGGGCGTCGGTAGCGACCGACAGCGCCAACCAGGTTTCCATCCCGGGCTGTCCGTCCGCGCAGGGATAGAGCCCCTGCGGCGCCGCGAGCGGCGATCGGTTGCCGTCGCGCTCCATCAAATTCCCGTACGCGGTCCACTCGACGACCTGCTCGGCGGCCACGTTGAGAGCGCTTTCGACCATCGTGCTCTCCACGTGATGCCCGTGCCCCGAGGCGCCGCGCTTCGACAGCGCAACGAGGAAGGCGAGGGCGGCGTGCATTCCGGCGAGCGGGTCGCAGGGGCCACGTGGGATCCGCGGCTGATCATCGCGATGACCGGTGATCCATGCCATCCCGGACATCTGCTCCATGGTCTGGGCGAAACCGGTATTGTCGCGCCACGGGCCCGAGAGTCCGAAAGCCGGCATGCGCATCATCAGCGCTTTCGGATTCAGCTCCTTCACCCGTTCCCAGCTCAATCCGAATCCGTCGAGCACCCGTGGAGTGAAGTTCTCGACCACCGCATCGCACTCCGCAACGAGCTTCTCGAGCAGCGCAAGGCCCTGTGGCCTGGAGAGGTCGAGGGTGATGTCGAGCTTGTTACTATTGACCTGCAGGAAGTGCGGGCCCGCCTCCCACCAGTCGGGGTAGTGGGCGGCCATCATGCCTCCGAGCATGCGCAAGCCGTCGGGGCGTCCCGTCGATTCTACGTGGATGACCTCGGCGCCGAACGTCGCGAGCAGGTGCGAGGCGGCCGGCCCGGCCCACCAGGCGGTCATGTCGAGAATTCGCAGACCCGCGAGCGGGAGCCCGTCGGTCGATTCAAGTCCGCGATCCGAGAGCTCGCCGGGCAAGATTCGCGAACGAACAGCTTCACCGGCTTGACCGGAAAAGACGGCCGACTGCGTATCCGCCCCCGGTCTCGGAGCTCGTCGCGGAGGGTCCGGATCGACATCATCGATTCGATAGGACCGTCGGGGCTGCACGAACCGGCCCTCTGCGTCGGGGCCGAAGACGCCGCGTGTGCTCAGCTGTTCATGGGTCTGCACGGTCTCGCCGTTGCAGATCGGCGCCACCGGGATGCGCAGCAACGACGCGAGCTCGACGATTTCCGCCGTCGTTTTCTGCTTCAGCCAGGGGTGGATGATCTCGTTCCACTCCTCGAAACGCATCAGGCGACCGGCAAACTGAGCGAGTTCCTCGTCCTTCTGTAGATCTGGACGTTCGATGAGGAGCAGGAAGTCGGAGAACTGCTGGCGCGAGTTCGTGCAGAATCCTACGTAACCGTCGGCGCTGGGCTCGATCGACGGCGTCTCCACGGTCGGCGCCAGGAAAGCGTGCTCGGGATCCTCGGGGCTGCCGTTCATCAGCCGGTTCATCGACTCGGAGAAGTTCGTGAACACCATGTTGGCGGTTTCGAGCATCGACAGATCGATGTGCTCTCCTCGTCCGGTCGCGCGCGCGCGGAAGACGGCCGGCAAGGCGGCGACGGCGCCGTAGGTCCCGGCCGCCCATTCGCTGATGCGTCCGCCGGCTTGAATGGGCTCCTCGCCCATCAGGCCACGCATGCCGATCGACCCCGACTCGGCCTGGAGCGTGAACTCGGTGGCCTTGCGATCGGCCCATGGCCCCGTCAGGCCGTAGGGGGTGATCGAAAGGATGACGAGGGATGAGTGGGCCGCGCGCAGCCGGGCGACGTCGAGGCGTTGCTCGCTGTCGGTTTCGAGGCCGTGGGCTTCGATGACGAGGTCGGCTTCGGCCAGCAGCGCTCGGACGTGCGGATCTGCGACCGCCCCGACGACCGACCGTTTGCCGGCGTTGAGGAAGGTGAAGAGCGCGGAGTCGCGTCCGTCGAGATCGGCGTTGGTCGCGGACCAGCGTCGCAACGAATCGCCTTCGGGCGGCTCGACCTTGATGACCTCGGCGCCCCCGTCGACGAGCAGCTTCGAGCAGTAGGGACCGGCGATCTGCTCCGAGAAATCGAGAACGCGGATTCCGGTGAGGCCGGGGTCCCTCACGAGAGTCGTACCGGAAGCTCCTTGAGCGCTACCAGGATCGGATTGTAGATGCTCAGTGCGCTGTAGGCCGGCGCGCCGATCACCTCGATGTCGCGTGTGCGCGCCAGCAGCGCTTCGAACAGGATGGTGATCTCTCGGCGTGCCAGGTTCGCACCGAGACAGAAGTGCGGCCCCCCGCCGCCGAAGGCCAGGTGCTCGTTCGGCGTACGGCGGATATCGAACCGGAACGGGTCGTCAAAGACATCCTCGTCGCGATTGGCCGACGGGTACCAGAGTGTGATGCGCTGGCCTTCTTTGATCGACACTCCGCTGATCTCCGTGTCGCGCGTGGCTCGACGTGCGAAGTACGAGACCGGTGAGGACCAGCGGATGATCTCTTCGACCGCCGAGGCCATCACGCTCGGATCGGTGCGCATCGCCGCGAGCTGCTCGGGGTGGTCGAGCAGTGCGATCATGCCGAGCGAGATCGCATCGCGCGTCGTTTCGCTACCGGCGAGCGTGAGCAGCATGAAGAAGAGGTCGAGCTCGGTCTCGCCCATCGCGGCGCGCTCGCCGTCGTCGGTTTCGACTTCGACGGTCGAGAGGATCGTCCAGACATCGTCCTGGGGGTCGGTTCGCTTGCGCTGGCCGAGCTTCTGCGCGTACTCGAACATCTCGAGCTGAAGGGCCACCTGCTGCTCGCGGGACAGGCCGTGCGCAGGGTCGCTGGCCTGCAGGAAGTTCGTCGTGAGCTTGAAGAGGTAGCGGCGATCCTCGACGGGGATGCCCACGATATCGGCGATCATGTGCATCGGGAGCTGGTAGGCGATGTCCGCGACGAAGTTGCAGGTTCCGCGCTCCAGCGCCTCATCGACGATCGACACCGCCCAGCGCCGCGTCTGCTCCTCGAGTCGGCCCACCATACGTGGCGTGAATCCCGCGCTGATGAGCTTGCGCTGCCGGGTGTGGTCGCGACCGTCCATGCTGACGAGCATCGTGCCGCGCATCTCGGGGTTGTGACTCAGCGACGGTCCGTCGATCGCGCTGAAGAGCTCGGTGTCGCGGTTCGCGGCCTGCACGTCCTGGTACTTCGAGAGCACCCAGAAGCCGTCGTCTTCGTTGCCGATGAAATCGTCGGGAAAGGCCTGCCACCATACCGGCGCCTCGCGGCGCAGCTTGGTGAAGACCTCGTGCGGGAAGCCGTGTCGGCAGAGCTCGCCGCTGGTGAGGTCGATGTCGGCGAGATCGTTCACGCGTGGCTCGGCTCGCGAATCAGCCATGGAT
>SPBQ01000237.1 GCA_004525875.1 Myxococcales bacterium | reverse complement strand
GACATCACCTGAGGGCAGCGGCCGCGGGCGATCGATGCGCTGGAGCGCGCGCGTGACGTCGCCGACGATCCCGGCCTGGCGCGGGCCGCGGCCGCTGCCCTCAGGTGATGTCCTTGAGGCCATGGACGATGGTGGCGATCGAATCCTCGTCCAGAGCGTAGGCCGAGGCGAGCGCGATTCGATCGGCCACGCCGGCGTAGCGTTCGTGGATCCGTCCGGCGATCGTCGACGGCTCGCCGCGGTTGGCGATGCGGTCGCGGAGGTCGTCGGAGACGCAGCCGGGCATGTCGTTCCAGCGCCCTTCCTTCGAGAGCTTGTTGAGCTCGGTCTGGATCTCCCCGCAGCCCTCTGCCTCGAGCACACAGCGATACGCGGGTGTCGACCCGTAGAAGGCGATCTGGTAGCGGATCGTCTCCGTTGCGGTGCGGTAAGACTCCTCGGTCGTGCCAGTGATCGCCAGTACCTGGCAGGATAGCTCGAAGTCCTCGCGCCGCCGGCCGGCCCGTTCGAGACCAGCCTGGACCGCAGGCAGCGTGATCCCGGCCAGCGACTTCTCGGTGCTGAACGGGTGGACGATCAGGCCGTCGCCGACCTCGGCGGCGACCTCGGTCATGCGCGTGCCGACGCCGGCCAGCACGATGCGAGGCATGCCGTGCGAGTTCGGGCCGGGGTTGAAGACCGGAGTCATCAGCGTGTGCTTGTAGAACTCGCCGTCGAAGTCGAGCTTGCCGTCCTCGTTCCAGCACTTCCAGATCGCGCGCAGCGCCAGTGCATACTCGCGCATACGGGCGACGGGCTTCGACCACGGCATGCTGAAGCGCTTCTCGATATGGGGCCGGATCTGCGAGCCGAGTCCGAGCACGAAGCGGCCGCCCGAGTAGCTGTGCAGGTCGTAGCCGATGTTGGCGACGGTCATCGGGCTGCGAGCGAGCGCAATCGCGACGCTGGTGCTGAGCTCCATGCGTTCGGTGTGCTCGGCCGCGAGCAACAGCGGAAAGAACGGGTCGTGCTGTCCTTCGAACGTGAACAACCCGTCGAAGCCGAGCTGTTCCATCGTCCGCGCACGCCCGGGCGCGTCGGCGAGGCTGCTAACCAGCAACTGGCCGTCGATCTTCATCCGAGTTCTCCTGCTGCGACGGATCCGCAACCGGCCGCCGGCCGGTGCCTCAACCCGTGCCGATGAGTGCGCCGTATCCTTCGCGGTAGGTCGGATACTTGAATCGGTAACCTGAAGCGAGCAGGCGCCGGCTGCTGCAGCGCTTGTTGAGCGACGATGACGCCTGCGGATCCTCCGGCGCGCGCTCGACACCGAGACGATCGGCGATCCAGTCGACGACTTCCCGGCGCGTGGCCGGCTCGCAATCCGCCCCGACGTATAGGGTATCGACGTTCGGCGCGTCCAGCAGGTGCTCGAGCACTCCCGCGCAGTCGTCGCGATGGATGCGGTTGGTGTAGGACGTGCCGGCGGGGATCTTCAGTGCACGGCGTCGCAGCTGCTCGATCACGCGAGTCCGGCCGGGGCCGTAGATGCCTCCGAAGCGAACGATAGCGGTGTCGAACGAGCTCGCGAGTGCGACTTGCTCGCTGGCGAGCATCGTACGTCCCTGGAAGCTCGCGGGTTCGGCCGGCGAAATCTCATCAACATGCTCGCCGTCGTGCTGCGCGTACACGGCCGTGCTCGTCACCACCAGTACGCGAGACGGATGCTGCCCCTGGCTGTGCAGCGCCGCGAGCAGGTTGCCGAGGCCGGTGACGTAGATCGCCTGATAGGCTTCCGGCGACGCGAAATCGCTGCCTGCCGTGAAGACGACGGCGTCGATGTTGGTCGGGAGGTCGGAGAGTGTCTCGGGTCGCGTGAGGTCGCAGGCCAGGGGCGCGACGCCGTCGGCGAGATCGTCGGGTCGCCGCTTGAGGCCCCACACCAAATCTCCGCGCTCGGCGACCCGTCGACCGAGCTCGCCGCCTACGTACCCGCAGCCCGCGATCAGTACGCGCGCCATCAGCCGGTCGCCTTGCCTGCGGCAATTGCGGCTTCGATTCGCTCGGCGACGGTGTCGAGGATCCGGTCGGATAGACCGAGCGGCTCGGTCACGCGCCACTCGACGCCGCTGTGGGCGGCGGCCTCCGTGCAGAGGCGAGGGATGTCTTCGGTCGAATGCCGGCCGGCGAAGAGGAAGTACGGGTGGACGATGATCCGCGTCGCGCCGCGTGCGATCGCGCGCTCGAACGCGTCGGCCAGCGTCGGCGGCGCCAGCTCCATGTGCGCGGCTTCCACGACGTCGTGCTCGCGCCGCTCGGCGAAGCGCTCGACGACGGTGAGGAACGCCTGGTTGGCTTCCGTGCGTCGCGAGCCATGGTCGACGATCACGATCCCGAGCATCGACCTAGAGTCTACTAGAAAACGGGATGCGCAATCACGATTCAGGCCCCGGGGTTTGTTCCCGGGTTGTGCATAGATCGGGGGCTGGAGGGCGATGAGGAAGCGCTGCGTTATCTTTGTCGGTGATCGTCAGGGAAGGGGGTGCTTGACGAAGCAGTGGTCCTCGACCGGCCGTCCGCCGATGAGGTGCTCCTGGATGATCCGCTCCAGGACCTTCGGCGTGCACGAGTGGTACCAGGTCCCTTCCGGGTAGACGACGGCGACCGGCCCGCGTGCGCAGATGCGCAGGCAGTTGGCCTTCGTCCGGAAGACCTTGCCCGCCTCGACGAGGCCGAGCTCCTTCAAGCGGTCCTTCAGATATTGCCACGACTCGAGCCCGCTCTCCTTGGTGCAGCACTTGGCCTCGGTCTGATCGCAGCACAGGAAGATGTGCCGCTCGATGTTGGGGACGCCGAGGTCCTCGGCGATCTCACGCAGCTTGTCGCTCATGACAGCGGCGGATTATATCCTCGCCGCCCGCCGTCGCACGCCGCGCGCGCACCACGCGAAGCAGGCGCGGCAGGCCGTTCACGCTCACCGCAGGCAGGTCGAGTGCCGACGGTGCAGGTGGAAGACCGAGCGCGGACGCTGCTCATGCGTAGTCCGCGAAGCTCGGCGCTCCCGGCTCGAGCGGCACGCCCGTTGCACGGGCCGTGAAGCTGATCGCGTGATACCACCCGGTGAGCATGAGAAGGTCGAGAATCTGGGCGTGCGAGAGCCCGGCTGCGAGATCGCGCCAGAGCCCGTCGTCGATGGTCGACGTCTCATGCAGCGCGTCGACGAGCCGGATGGCCAGACGGTCGGCGGATGAGGTCCAGCAAGCGTCGTCGGGGCCGCCGTGGGTGAGAGAGGCGATCTGGTCGCGCGACAGGCCCACGCGCTCGGCGAAGAACGCGATGTGGACGCCCCACTCGTACTCGCACGCGCACCGCGCGCAGGTCCGGTCGATCACGATCTCCCGGGTTCGCATGTCGACCGACAGGGTCTTGCCGAGCTCGTAGCGTCCCCAGCCATACATCGCGCGCGCCATGGGCTCGTTGCGGGCGAAGGTCCGGAACAGGGCAATGGGCGGGACTCCGGGCGGCATCATCGAGGCGAGCAGCTCGCCGGTGTCCGGCTCGTAGGGCTCGGCCAGCGGTTCGATCCGCATCGTTGGGGTAGCGTTCGCCATCGATTCCCTCCTGTGCGCGCGGTTCGGGCGCTTGCCCCATGCCGGTGGCTTGCTACTGTTTTTGTAGCGATGCGCTACGGAATATGTAGCAGTCCGTCCGGGCGAAGCAAGGCGTCCGCGAAGGAGGGGGTATGAAGGTTCCGAAGTCGGGCGCGCCCGTCCGCGGTTCGCGCAGCGGACGGCCGGTGATGGCGGTGCTCGACGCGCTCGGGCGTCGCGGCGCGCTGCGTGTCGGCTGGGAGCTCGTCGAACAACCGCTCGGATTTCGCGAACTGCAGCGTCGGGCGCAGATCTCCTCGCCGAGCCTGCTGACGAAACGGCTACGCGAGGCCGCCGAGCTGGGAACGGTTCGCAAGGACGCAAAGGGTCGTTACGAGCTCACCGCGTACGGTCGTGAGCTCGTCGACATCCTTCTCCCGCTCGAGGAGTGGGCGAAGCGCTGGGCCCGGCGCGGCGGGGCGTCGGGTCGCTCGCGCTGATCGTGCTGCTAGGAGCCCGTAGCACTTTCCCGAGCGGCCGCCGGCTTGCTGTCGGGATGCGCCTCGACGTAGGTGCGGAAGCGGTTGAGCATGAACTGGAGCGACCAGCGCATCAGCGGCGCCGTCATCGGCATCAGCGTCTTGCTGAAGCCTTCCGGGTCCATCGCCATCTTCCAGCGCACCCGGCAGCGACCGCTGCCGAGGTCCTCGACGTGGTAGTCCTCTCCGAATGCCGCGACGTTCGGCATCGTGGTGTTCGTGAAGCAGAACGCCATCCGTTTGCCGCGCTCCCAGGCGATGAAGAGCTCCTCGCCTACCATGCCCAAGCTCATCGTGACCGTGCGCGTCGTGCCGACACCGAACGGCTTCGGTGAGGTCCAGTCGACGCTCTGGATGGGCGGCGCCCACGCGGCCCACGCGCGCGCGTCCTCGAAGATCTGGAAGATCTTCTCGGGCGACGCCTGGATCTCCACCACCGCCTCGAAGCGGGCGGGGGCCTCGTCGAAGAAGCTGACGTCAACGATTCTACATTGCTGCATGGAAGCCTCCGCGGAGTCCGATCGGACGCGGACGCTATCAGAAGCGTCCACGTGCAGCGAGTAGTCCAGCGCGATCGACCGCCGGCTTCAGGCGCCCTGCAGCCGGCTGCGCACCGCGCCCAGCTCGCCGATCGCGATCGGGAGCCCCCCGCGGTAGGCGATCACCTGGCGGCTGAGCGGCGAGACGCGATCGCCGGGCG
>SPBQ01000246.1 GCA_004525875.1 Myxococcales bacterium | reverse complement strand
CTCGGCACGATCGAGGGCATCGCCCGCGCCAAGGGCGAGCTGTTCGCGGGGCTGGGTCCGGACGCGACGGCGGTCGTCAACCTCGACGACGCTCGCGTGGCCGGACTCGTGCGCGAACTGCACCACGGGCGGAACCTCCGCGACGGGACCGGCGGCAGCGGCCATGTCGGAGCCGTTGACGAGGTCTCGCTCGCACGGGCACGCTTCGAACTCGTCTTCGAGGATGTCGACGGTGCGCGGGAGTCGGGCGGCGCGCAGCGCCGCATCATCGAGCTCCCGCTTGGCGGCCGTCACAACACGCAGAACGCCGTGGCCGCGGCCGCGTGCGCGCGCTCTCTGGGGCTCACGCCCGACGACATCGCTCGCGGTCTGGCCGGCGCCGAGCCACCGCCGATGCGCGTTGCAGTGGAGACGCTGGCGAACGGGGTGTGCATCGTGAACGACGCCTACAACGCCAACCCCCACTCGTTCACGGCGGCACTCGCGACGCTGGCCGAGGGCGCCGAGGGTCGCGCGATCGTGGTGCTCGGCGAGATGCTCGAGCTCGGTTCGCAGGCGGCGCAGCTGCACTGCCAGGCCGGCCGTGATGCCGCCGGCGTCGACCCTGTGCTACTGTGCGCACTGGGCGAGCACGCCGGTGATGTCGCACGGGGGGCCGTCGAGGCCGGCATGACAGCGGACCGCGTGCTCGTATCGGGGAGTTACGCCGACATCGCCCGTGCGATTGCGGGAGTGTGGAGGAGCGGCGACGCCGTTCTCGTGAAGGGCTCCAGGGGGGCGCGGATGGAGCGAGTGGTGGAAGAGATGAGGAGGCTTGGCGGCGCGTGATCTACCACCTGCTACTCTCCCTGTCCGACCAGTACGCCGTCTTCAACGTCTTTCGTTACATCACGTTCCGGGCCGTGAGCGCCGCTCTGCTGGCGCTCGTCCTGTCGTTATTCTTCGGACCGCGACTGCTGCGCGTGCTTCGCGCCGGACAGGTTCGCCAGCCCGTCAGCGAGTACGCGCCCCAAGGACACGCCGTCAAGGAGGGAACGCCGACGATGGGCGGTGTCCTGATCCTCGCGTCGCTGCTGCTGTCGGTGTTCCTCGTCGCCGATCTGTCGAACGTCTACGTCCTGATCACGACGGCAGTCATTACCGGCTTCGGGGCCATCGGGGCGGTCGACGACTACCTGAAGATCACGCAGGGCAAGAACGCCGGGTTGCGCGCCCGGACCAAGCTGTTCTGGCAGGTGGCGATCGCCGGCGCGGCGATGACGGTACTGTACTCGCGACCCGACTTCAGCACCGTGCTGTCGATCCCGTTCTTCAAGCACGCCCGGCCTGACCTCGGAATTCTCTACATCCCGTTCTCGACGCTGGTCATCGTGGGCGCGTCCAACGCCGTGAACTTGACCGACGGGCTCGACGGGCTGGCCATCGGCCCGGTCATGAGTACGGCGGCGACCTACGCGATCCTGGCGTACGCCGCCGGCCATGCACGCATCGCCGACTACTTGCTCATCACGCCAGTACCCGGCGCGGGTGAACTCGCCATCGTGTGCGCGGCGGTCGCGACGGCCAGCCTCGGCTTCCTCTGGTTCAATACCTATCCTGCCCAGATGTTCATGGGCGACGTCGGCGCACTGGCGCTCGGCGGGGCGCTCGGTACGGTCGCCGTGATCTCGAAGCACGAGCTGGCGTTGCTTGTCGCCGGCGGCATCTTCGTCGTCGAGGCGTGTTCGGTGATCATCCAGATCGGCTCGATCAAGCTGCGCGGTAAGCGTGTGTTCCGGATGGCTCCCATCCATCATCATTTCGAGCTGGCCGGTTGGCCGGAGCCACTGATCATCGTACGGTTCTGGATCATCTCGATCATCTGCGCGCTGGTCACGCTCGGAACGCTCAAGCTGAGGTAGCCGTGCAGGTCGTAGCGGGCCAGCGTGTCCTCGTCGTCGGTCTCGGAGCGAGCGGTCGCGCCGCCGCCGCTCTTCTCGGCCGGCTGGGTGCCCTACCCGCGGTCACCGACGATCACCTCTTGGCTGATCTCGACGCGGATACCGCCGGTGCGATGGGCAGGCCGGAGGTCGTCGCACCGTCGGATGCGCTGGCTGCGGTTGCTGAGTTCGACCTCGTCGTGTGCAGTCCCGGCATCCCTCGCGCTCACGCCCTCCTTGCTGCCGCCGTCGGGTGTGGGGTGGAGGTGATCTCGGAGCTGGAGCTGGCCGCGCGCCATGCGTCGACACCGCTCATCGCGGTCACCGGCACGAACGGTAAGAGCACGACCGTGACGCTCCTCGCCGCGATCCTGCGGGCTGCAGGCCGGCGCGTATTCGTCGGAGGCAATCTCGGCGACCCCCTCAGCAATGCCGTCGCCGGCAAAGGCTCCCAGGACGACGACCGCTGGGACTGCTGCGTCGTCGAGACGTCGAGCTTCCAGCTCGAATGGGTCGACGAGTTCCACCCGCGCGCCGCCGCCATCCTCAACCTTTCGCCCGATCATCTCGATCGCCACGGCACATTCGAGGCGTACCGCGATGCGAAGCTTCGCATCTTCGCGCGCATGGGCCCGGACGACCACGCGGTCCTCAATCGAGACGAGAGCTGGTGGCGAAAGTACGCGGCCGGGATCGGCGCGCCGCTCTCAACCTTCGGATCCTCGGCGTCGGCCCCCGCCGGGCAGGGTGCGGTCTACGATCCCGCGGCGCGCCAGCTGCGGGCGACTGACGGTAGGGTCGTCACCCTCGGCCGCGGTGCCTGGCCGCGTGCGCCGTACGATTTCGCGAACCTGGCGGCCGCCGCGGAACTGGCTCGCCGCATCGGTGTCGGCTGGGATGCCGTGGAGGAGGCGGTTGCCTCGTTCTCCGGCCTCGAGCACCGATTGCGGCTCGTGGCGACGGTCGACGGCGTGGAGTTTTGGAACGATTCCAAGGCCACGAACATCGGAGCGACGATTGCAAGTCTTGAAGCCCTTTCCGGAGCTGTCGTACTATTGGTCGGTGGCGTCGCGAAGGGCGCGAGCTTCGAGGCTCTCGCACGCGCGGTGGGTGACCACGGTCGGGTGAAGCTCGTCGCGGCCTTTGGTGAGGCCGCGGGGGGGATCTCCGAAGCATTGGGGAGCGTCGCGGCCGTCGAGACCGCCAGCGGGCTCGACGGTGCTTTTGCACTTGCCGTCGAGCGCGCGCGGCCGGGCGACGCCGTCCTGCTCGCTCCCGCATGCGCGAGCTTCGACGAGTTCAGCGGATATGCCGAGCGCGGCCGAGCATTCGAAGCGCTGGTCGCCGCGCGGTCCGGCTGAGTGGGTCGACTGATCCGTACGGCCGAGAGTGGCTGTCAGCACGGCCCTCGGGCGAAGCTGGTGGCTGGAGAACGGTCGACGTGCGCTGTGTGGGATGCGGAGAGGTCGAGGGGCTGATGACGGCAAGCGCTGACAAGAGCACCAGCAAGAAGGTCGGCAAGGAGAAGAGCGTCACACGCCGAATCCGCGTGCGCGCTTCCGACCGTCCCGACCCGTGGATCGTCGGGCTGACCGTCCTGCTCGTCGCTTCCGGCGTCCTGCTCGTCTTCGACACGACCTACTTCTTCTCGCAGACCACCTTCGGCGACGGCTACAGGATGCTCACCAAGCACGTGATCTCGATCGCGCTCGGCTCCATCTTGCTCTGGCTGCTCGCACACACGCGATCCCACCAGCTCGAGGAGTGGGCGAAGCCTGCGTTCATCACCGCCCTCGTCTTTCTCGCGCTGCCGCTCATCCCGGGCGTCGGAAATTGTACCAAGGGTGCCTGCCGCTGGATTTCATTCGGTCCACTCAACATCCAGCCCGCCGAGCTGGTCAAGGTCGCATTCGTCGTGTTCATGGCCTCCCTGCTCACGCGAAAGCGCGCCGAGCTCACTGACATCCGGCACGGCCTGATCCCGACGCTGGCGGTGATCGGGATCGTCGCGGTGCTGCTGCTCGCCCAGCCGGACCTCGGGACCACCGCGCTGATTGGGCTGGTGGGCGTAGGCGTGATGTTCCTGGCCGGTGTGCCGTTTCGCCACCTGGCGCTGCTCGGCATCCCGGTCGCGCTCGGCGGCTACTACCTCGTGGCCGAAGTGCCGTGGCGGTTGAAGCGCATCCTGTGCTTCACCGACGCGTGGGCCGATCCCAGGGGCGCCTGCTACCAGCTCGTACAGTCCTACCGGACGTTCGGCTCGGGAGGCGTTGACGGAATCGGTCTCGGCGCCTCGCTCCAGAAGACCGGCTGGCTTCCCGAAGCGCATACCGACTTCGTGCTGGCCGTCATCGGAGAGGAAGGCGGGCTGATCGGAGCGCTGCTCGTCGTGCTCTGCTTCTCGATCCTCTCCTATCGCGGATTTCGTGTCGCCCACCGTCATCCGGAGTTGTTCGGCCAGCTGCTGGCCGCGGGCATCACACTCGCGCTGACGTTTCAGGCCCTCGTCAACATGGGAGTCGTCCTCGGTCTGCTGCCGACCAAGGGGCTCGTGCTGCCGTTCCTGAGTTATGGGGGCTCCGCGATGATGGCCTCGCTCGCGGCCATGGGCATCCTCATGTCGCTGTCGCGCGAGCTGCGCGGGCGGTGACGCGCGAGCCGCTTCGAATGGCCATCGCCGGTGGGGGCACAGGTGGGCATCTGTTTCCCGGCCTTGCCGTTGCCGAGCATGCCCTGGCGACGGGTGCTGCGGGTGAGGTGGTATTCTTCGGTGCCG
>SPBQ01000254.1 GCA_004525875.1 Myxococcales bacterium | reverse complement strand
GACGACGGTCGCACACATGGTCAGGAAGCTCAGGTTCAGAATGCCGTGGATCAGCGTGAAGTATGAAATGTGGGGCAGCTGCTCGCTCGTCACCATCAGATAGGCGACAGCGGTCAGGATTCCGATGAACGAGACGTTGAGGCGATCGCCGAGGGAGGACCGGTCCATCCAGAATACCGAGAAGGAGAGCAGGGCGATCACGATCAGGGGGAGAATGACCAGCCGGATCAGATAGAAAGGCTGTCGCTGCACATCCACGCTCACGACGAACGCCGACGAACGCACTCGATGGCCGGCCTGGGCCGAAGGGCGATCGTCGACTCCCGCACTCGCGCCCGATATCGCCCATTGAGGCAGCCGAGCCTGCGCGGCTAAAGTAATGGCCGCATTCGATTCCGCTTGCAGCAGGACCTCGTCCGCGTCGAACCCAAGCACCTCGAACACGGCTTCCAGGCGATGCCCGTCGAATGGAAATCGCCTCATGCCCATTTCCGACTCCGCAGCAGCGTTCAGCGTCTGGATCAGGGTCGAGGTTCCGTCCGGCCGCACGCGCAAAACGACCCCGCTCGTCTGGTACAACCCGGATTCGTTGACGAGAACGATCTGCGGATACCAGCCGGTCGAGAGCTCATTGAATTGGTAGGCGCCCTGGAAGATCTTCTCGTCCACGCCTACCACGGCGGGGTCGAACGTCTGACGTGGATCGCGCCACGTGAGCGTGAGCACCCCCGTGAACTCGAACGTCTCCACGTCGTCATTGATCTCGTTGATGTCGTGAAGCTCAAAGCGCGCCCGAACCACGACGGGGCCTGCCTCCTTCGGAGGTCCGAGCAGGAAACGCTCGCTCGGCGCCGGCGGGAGAGCGTCTCCCTCGACCACGCCGGCGGGATCGGCGGCAGCCATCCCCGCGCAGCACACGAGCACTGCCACAAATGCCACCGTGATCGTCACACGCCTGTCCATCGCTCGCGATCTCCCTTGCCGCGCTGCGGGCCGTGCCCGGCGACCGTTCGTCCCGACTTCCGGACACGCCGCACCCGGCGAGCCACCGTCATGTAACGCTCTCACAGCCCGGCCCCCCAGCGGTACTGCCAGACAACGCCGATCGTGTCGAAACTGGTACCGGTGCGCGCAAACACTCCAGAACTGCCGTACAGCTTGAGCGAATGGTAACGCCCGAGCGGGAGCGCCAAGGTGCCGCCCAGACGCGTGCTGCTCTGCTGGTCGTCGTTCTCGACCCCGTCCACGGTCGTTGTACCGCCTATGTAGTACGTCGCATCGACGGCAAGCCAGACCCCGCCCTTGAGGCTGTAGATGGCGTGCACTTGCAGCGAGTATAGCGGCGCCTGTTCGCGCTTGTTGCCACCGAGAAAGTCGTTGTTGTCCGTGTAGAGGACGGCGGCACCCGCGAACTCAAGCGTGAACGGTCCCCAGGCTCTCGAGAGCCCCAGCTCCGGTTTGAAGGACCAGCGGTTGGTTCCGAGGTTGAGCAGCTTGTTGCGGTCATACTGGCCCATCGGAACGGTGATCTGCAGGCTCGTACCGAGGATCGTTCCCTGCCGGTAGCTGCGGAACTGCTCGAGCGTCTGGGCGGGCGCACCGAGAAGATTGACCGAGACGCGCAGGCGCGGATCGGCCAAACCGGTGACGGTCCGATCCATGGGCTCGCCGTCGAACGTCGCCGAGCCCGACGCCGTGGCCGCCGGCAGCACCAACTGCAGCTTTGCCGACTTGCCCCACACGCCGAAGCTGCGCACGTAGGCAAGCACGGCGGCGTGAGCGTCGACCTTGCCGTCCACGATCGGGAGCGAGGCATCGGTCAACACACTACCGGTCGAGAAGGAGTAGCCGACGAGCAAGAAGTTCAGCCCGACGGGCGTGTTGGCGTACGCCCTCGGCTCGAGGTCCTGCGCGCCGACGGGCGTCACGACGACGGTCGCCGCGGTGCAGGCGATCGCCGCGCTCAGCAAGCCGATCCAATGCCGTTGCGGGATGATCGCGAGGCGCCTGCCGGATCTCCCGTTCACGGTGCGGGATTCGGTCGGGCCGAGCGGGTCGTGGGAGTGAAACATAACGCAGAGCGAACCCTCCATCTCCATGGACCTCGCGTTCGGGTGGAGCTACTGAGTATTCATCGTCAGCTGAATCGAGACTTCCGCAGCCGTTTCTTGGAGAGACCGCGCTGTCCGTGTCGACTTGCTTCCCGTCGAATCAATTGGGACCGAATCGTATGTTCACCAGCGTTACATACATTGAATGATACGGTCACCGCCAGATGAGGATCGCTGCCCGCTCCAGGAACCAGTAGCTCCCGATGACTCCGAGGCCATAGACCGGCGCCACGGCAGCCCAGACCGTGCAGTAGACCAAAGGCGAAGGCCACGACCCAGGGGTGGCGCAATGTCGGCCGGTAGCGTGCCTGCCGGGCGTGGAGGTTCTCGACGCAGACGAACGCGTAGCGTCGGGGATCGAAGAGGCCCGGCTTGCGCACCGGATCCTTCCAGTGATCGCGACATCTCGAACCAATTGTCCGCACAGATTTCAGGTGGCGCAGGGGATGGATCATTCGTTGCTGGGAGTCTCGCTCGCGGCAGCGAGGTTGCATCCGTGAGACCACCCGACGGGCGACCGAGTCACCTGGCACCGTCACGCTTCCGAGCAGTCTGCTCGACTGCTATTGAACGGGCCGACCGCTGGCTGGCCGGCCATCCCCCGACTGGGGTCGAGCAGTAGCTCGAGAAACAGGGTTGGATTCAATCGGGGGCGATTGAAGGACGTCTTCTCCACCGGTCCATATCTGGGCGACGGGGAAGACGCGGAACACGTGGCAGTGGCCTCGTCTCTGCCGCGACGCGAAAGGTATGAAAAGCATGAAATCCAAATTGGCGACACACGAAACGCTGCTTCGAGCGTTTGCCGCCGCGGCGCTGGCATGCGCCGCGGCGGCAAACGCGCAGGCGGCGGATACGAAGCCGAACATCGTCGTGATCATGGCCGACGACATCGGCTGGTTTAACATCGGCGCCTACAACCAGGGCATGATGGCGGGACACACGCCGAACCTCGATCGGCTTGCGGCCGAGGGCATGCGCTTCACCGACTACTACGCCGAAGCGAGCTGCACGGCGGGACGTGCGAATTTCATCACCGGCGAGCTGCCGATCCGCACCGGGCTGACGACCGTCGGCCAGGCCGGTTCTCCCATCGGCATGCCGGCCGAAGCACCGACGATCGCGGCGGCGCTCAAAGCCGAGGGCTACGCCACCGGACAGTTCGGCAAGAACCATCTCGGCGACCTCAACAAGTTCCTGCCGACCGTTCACGGCTTCGACGAGTTCTACGGCTACCTCTATCACCTCGACGCGATGGAGGACCCGTGTCACCCGAACTACCCGCAGAACCTGCTCGACCAGGTCGGCCCTCGCAACATCGTCCACTCGTTCGCGACGGCCACGGATGACGCGACGGTGGAACCGCGCTGGGGCAAGGTGGGCAAGCAGAAGATCGAGGATGACGGCCAGCTCTGTCCCGACCGCATGAAGACCATCGATGACGAGATCCTCGCCAACGCGCTCAAGTTCGTGGACAAGGCGCGGGCGGACAAGAAACCCTTCTTTCTCTGGCTGAACCCGACGCGCATGCACGTCGTCACGCATCTCTCCGACAAGTACGAGAACATGCGTAATTCGGAGAACGGCTGGTCCGTCCAGGAGGCCGGCATGGCCCAGCTCGACGACATCGTCGGCTCGGTCACGAAGTACCTCAAGAACAATGGTCTCGACGACAACACCATCGTCGTGTTCACGACCGACAACGGTGCCGAGAACTTCACGTGGCCGGACGGCGGCCAGACCCCGTTCGCGGGCGCGAAGGGCACGGTCCTGGAAGGCGGCTTCCGTGTGCCGGCCATCATCCGCTGGCCCGGCAAGGTGCCGGCCGGCAAGGTCGAGAACGGGATCATCTCCGGCCTCGACTGGTTCCCGACCTTCCTTGCGGCGGCGGGAAATCCGACCATCGCCGCCGACCTCCAGAAGGGAAAGACTCTCGACGGCGTCAACTACAAGGTGCATCTCGACGGCTTCGACCAGACGGCGATGCTGACGGGCAAGGGCCCGTCGGCCAGGCACGAGATTTTCTACTTCGCCGAGACCACCCTCGGGGCGGTACGCATCGACGACTACAAGTATCGCTTCATCGACCAGCCCAACGGCTGGCTCGGTGGCACGATCAAGCCCGACTGGCCGATTCTGGTGAACCTGCGTCTCGATCCTTTCGAGCGCACGGGCCTGCCCAATGGCGCCAACGGTTCGCTGGCCTTCTACAACTGGTACGTTTACGAATTCTGGCGCTTCGTGTTCGTGAAGCAGGAGATCGGTAAGTACGCCCAGACCTTCATCGACTTCCCGCCGATGCAGAAGGGCGCGAGCTTCAATCTCGAGGCGCTCAAGGCCGAGCTCGAGCAGAAGATGGCGGCGGCGCAGGCGTCCGGCGCCGGGAAGTGAACACGGGATCGTCTCGAGTCCGCTCGCGTTCCTGAGTTGCCGGGCCGCCCCGATCGAATCGGGGCGGCCCGGAGTCTCCGAGAAACCCGCGGCGGTTG
>SPBQ01000390.1 GCA_004525875.1 Myxococcales bacterium | reverse complement strand
GTTCACCGGCGACCGCAGCGGAGACTGGCTGTATCGCGCCCTGTTCCGTGCCGGTTTCGCGAGCCAGGCCAGCGCCGTCTCGCATGACGACGGCCTGGTGCTGCGCGACGCCTACATCACGGCGACCGCTCACTGCGCACCGCCGGACAACAAGCCCACGCGCGAGGAGGTCGAACGCTGCCGGCCGTTCCTGCTCGAAGAACTGCAGACCTTCCTCGGTCGCCGCCGTCGTCCGCTGGTCTTGCTCGCGCTCGGCGCCATCGCGTTCAAGGCGACGCTTGAAGTGCTAGACGCGTCGGGTGTGGAGATTCCGCGCCCGCTGCCGCGCTTCGGCCACGGCGTGGAGTACGATCTGGGCCGGCGCGTCGTGCTGATGGCGTCCTACCACCCGAGTCAGCAGAACACGCAGACCGGTCGGCTCACGGAAGCGATGCTCGACGCCGTGTTCACGCGCGTCCGCGCGCTCATCACTTCGCGTCCGGACAGCGCTTCTTGAGGGCAGTGTAGTTGGCCTGGAGGTGGAAGTAGTCGGAGCAGAGCTCGAGGGCTGATTCCAGAACCGCGATATCCTCGCGCAGCATGCCTGCATCGGCCTCGCTCAACGAAGAGTCCTCGAGCGCGGTGCGCTTGGCACCCGCCGCGTGCTCGTAGCGGGCGCAGGCGCCGACGTCGATGATCGGCTGGGCGGCGGCGGTGGCAGAGGCGCACGCGACGACGGTCAAGGCGAGAAGTGAGGGGGTGATCCTCATGTTCACTGCTTCTCCGGCCGGGCTGCGTAGCGCCAGTGGGTGATCTTGTGGATCGCGAGCCTCAGCAACGGATTCGTCGTGGCGTCGAACGCCATCGAGCGGTACTGCGGGTACTTCTCGCGTAGCAGCACGACCGCCTCGGCGTACTCGTCGTCAGTCTCGACCGCCGTCGCCGCCCCCCGCAGCATCACGTACTCGAGCCGCGTCCAGTCCTCGTCGTAGCGGTCGATCACGACGGCGATGCGCGGGTTCTCGGCGATGTTGCGCAGCCGCTTCATGCGCGTCGGCGCACGCTTCGGCTTGCCGTCGACGATGGAATAGAGCGTGTCGCCCGCCAGCGCGAAGCAGATCGGAACCACGTGCGGCATCCCGTCTGCGCTACAAGTCGCCAGCCGCGCCACCGGCCACGCCGTCGCGAACTCGCGCGCACCCGCCGGCCAGTCAGCCGAGCTCATGAGGAAAGTGGTCAGCCCACCACGCGCGATTGCGAGCGAGACTGGTTGTCAATCACACGGGTAAGGAAGCCGACCACGGCGTCGGAGAACACGTCGTTCTGATCGCCGGCAACCATGTGTGCGGCATCCTTCACGTCGACGTACTCGGCATGCGGGACGGCAGCGAGGAATTCCTGTGCGGTTTCCTCACTGACGATGTCGCTCATGCGGCCGCGTACGAGAAGCGTCGGGACACGGAAGTTCTTCGCCGCCTCGTGCAGACGGTTCGGAACGGCCGGTCGCTCGCCGCGGCGCGCGGCCTGGCTGAGGAACGCCGGATCCCAGTGCCAGCGATAGCGTCCGTCCTCGCCGACGCGCAGGTTCTTGCTCAGCCCCTCCAGGCTCTTCGCAGCCCGACGGTGCGGCAGATACTCCTGGATCGCGCGGGCGGCGTCCTCGAGCGACGCGTAGCCTTCGGGGTTGGCCGTCATGAACTCGACGATGCGATCGACTCCGCTGCGCTCGATGCGTGGCGTGATGTCGACAAGCACGACGGCGGCGCTCGACCCCGGATGGATCTCGCCCTCCAGCGCCATCGACACCATCCCGCCCAGCGACGCACCGACCAGCGCGGGCGGTTGATCGAGCGTCTGGATCACAGCCCAGAGGTCTTCGACGTACGCCTCGAGCGAGTAGTCTTCCTTGCTGCACCAGCGGCTGTCACCGTGGCCGCGCAGATCGAGGGAGAGCGCATAGAATCCGGCCGCCGCGAGCTTCTCTGCGGTGCCGCCCCACGCATGACGGGTCTGGCCGCCGCCGTGAAGCAGGATCACCGGGGGATTCTCGAAGTGGCCGTACACGTCGGCGGCCAGCTCCATCCGCCCGCTGACGCTGTAACACAACTCCCTTTTCGGGATCTCGGTCATGGACAAGTAGACGCTAGATGGCCCCCCCCATTCCGTCAACCGTCGCGCGCTCAGGCTTGCAACTTCGAGCCAGCGGCCGTATCCCGAATCGTCGCGCGTGCCCGTCCCGACACCGCCCACGCCGGGGGGGTGAGCCAGGAAATGGCCCGACTCATCGAAAGCTCCACGCGAATCGAGGCCGCCGGCGACAAGCCCAAGCTCATCGACGAAGCCGTCGGGCGCGTCAACAGCGCTACGGGTGACCTCAGCATCGCTCACATGCGCTCACCCGCGGGCTGGGTGGAGCCCGCTCAGCGCCCCGAGTTCCATGAATACACGTACGTGCTGGCGGGGCTGCTGCGTGTCGAGACCGACGGCGGCACCATCGATGTGCGCCCCGGCCAGACCGTCGTCACCGAACCCGGCGAACGGGTGCGTTACAGCACACCGCTCGATGGGGGCGCCGAATACATCGCCGTCTGTCGGCCGGCGTTCTCCGCCGACACCGTCCACCGCGAGGAGGACGGATGATCGATCGGCCCGCCTTCCCGCGCCGGCTCTTCCTCAAACGCTCGCTGCAGGCAACGGCGCTCGTGGCACTGCCCTGGTCCGGCTCCGGCTGCGCGCCGGAGGGCGAGCCGGAGGGCGGCCTGATCACGTTCTCATCGAGCGAGTACGCGGTGGCGGACGCGTTCGCCCGCACGCTGATCCCGGACGGCGGCGCCTTCGAGGCCGGCGCCGGCTCGGTCGGCCTGGCCGGGCGCATGGACGCCTACCTCTCGACCGAGCGTCCCGAGGTCCTGAGCGGTTTCGCGTCCGCACTGTGGCTCCTGAACCTCGGTCCGCTATTCGTGATCGGCAAGCCGCGACGCTTCACGAAGCTGGATCTCGCCGATCGCGAATCTTACCTCGAAGCATTGCCCACGAGCTTCGGCCTCGCTCGCGAGATCTACAACGCCCTGCGCCGCAGCTTCATGTTCCTCTTCTACAACATCGACGAGACCTGGAAGCCGCTCGGCTACGACGGCCCCTGGACCGTCGCACAGGACGACGGGGCCTGAACGACAGATGATCGTCGAAGGTCACGAGGTCACGGCCGAGTACTACGGCAGCGCCCACACCGTTGTGGTCGGCTCCGGCGCCGGGGGGGCAGTGACGGCAGCGATCCTCGCCGAGGCAGGCGTCGACGTCGTACTGCTCGAGGAAGGCGGCAACCACGGCGCGCGCGACTTCAATCAGCGGCAGGACGAGATGTACCGCAAGCTGTACCGCGGTGGCGGCACCCAGCTCACCGAGGACGGAATGATCAACGTCCTGCAGGGAAGCACGCTCGGCGGCTCGACAGTCATCAACAT
>SPBQ01000525.1 GCA_004525875.1 Myxococcales bacterium | reverse complement strand
TGGTGAGATCCGGCGTGATGTCGCAGTCGGCGACGAACGTTCCGCCTCCGGGCGCAACCGAGCAGATCACCTGCAGGCTGTCGGCGTAGAAGACAACGGCCGTCTTGGTGGCGTCGTCGGCCACCATGCCGATCGTTGCACCTTCGGCCGCCGGGACCGTCAAAGCTAGCAGCGTCAGCATGCCTCCACCCAGCGCGAACCTCATCAGTCCCGGTCGTTGCATAAGCCGCTAAACCTCCCACTCTCCCCGCGAACGGGGGCGCGGCAAGCATGCAAAGCGAGGACCGATGCGCGGACGGTACGCAGTCCGGTATGCCGGAGAGGCATCCACTGCCGTGAAAAACCGCGAGCGGCGGCGTGGCCGCCTCGCGCCCGCCCTGCGCTTCGCGTCGTCATCGTCGACGGCATCATGCCTGCAACCGTCCGGCGGACGTGCGGATTGCTGTCACCCCGGCGCCGAGCGACACGCACGTGACGTCGTTCGGCAAACGGTCGTGCGGGTCGGCCGCTCAGGCCGCGCGCATGCGCGCCGCGGTATCGGTGCCGGTGAACAGAACGCTGTCGATGCGGTCGCGCGCGATCGTCGTCCTCTCGGCCGATCCCTTGAGCCACAGACCGACCTCGGTGTCGGTGACGTTGGAGACGAAGCCCTCGAGGAGGTCGCCACCGACCAGCTGCAGCGTGACGTCCCCGCGATAATCGAAGGCGTCGGCCAGCCCGCGGTCGTTGGCGGCCAGAACCTGACCTTGAAGCGACGCGGAATCGCCGAGCGGCACGGTGGTCGCGCCGGCGGTCTCCTCGCCGAGGGCCGGGACGCGCGCGCCGAACAGCACCGCACGCGCCATCCGCATGAGACCGCCGAGCGAGGAGAACGCGTCGTTGACGGCGCTGGCCTCGAAGCCGCTGTGGACCATGCAGTCACGGCACTGCGGGTTGCCGCTGGCGTGGCCGTAGCGGCTCCACTCGGTCTCCTCGACGAGCTCCGCGAAGGTGTCGGCGTAGCCGTCCTGGAGCAGATAGCACGGCTTCTGCCAGCCGAACACGCTGTAGGTCGGATTGCCCCACGGCGTGCAATCGTACTCGGTGGCTCCGACCAGGAACTCGATGAACAGTGGGCTCTGGTTGAAGCGCCAGCCCTTTCGCCGCCGGGTCGACAGGATGCGACGGAACAGGTTTCGCGTGCGGTCGCGGGCCAGGAAGTGCTCGCGGTCGGGCGCCTGCTCGTAGGCATAGCCGGGCGAGATCATCATCCCCTCGACGCCGAGCCGCATCATCTCGTCGAAGAAGTCACGGGTTCGAGCCGGGTCGGCGCCGTCGAACAGCGTCGTGTTGGTCGTCACGCGGAAGCCACGTGCCAGCGCCTTCTCGATCGCACGGTACGCCTTCTCGTAGGTCCCCTTGCGGCAGACGGCCTCGTCGTGCTCTTCCTCGAGACCGTCCATGTGAACGCTGAAGCTCAGGTACTTGCTGGGCTCGAACAGGTCGAGCTTCTCCTCGAGTAGCAGCCCGTTCGTGCAGAGGTAGACGTACTTGCCGCGCTCGACGAGGCCGGCGACGATGCGCTCGATCTCGGGATGCAGCAGCGGCTCTCCGCCGGGCAGGCTCACGACCGGAGCCGGACACTCATCGACGGCCTGCATGCACTCCTCGTAGGAGAGCTGTGATTTCAGGATGTTGGCCGGGTACTGGATCTTGCCGCAGCCCCCGCAGGCGAGATTGCAGCGGTACAGCGGCTCCAGCATCAGCACGAGTGGATAGTGTTTGTTCCGCCTCAGCTTCTGTCCGAGGACGTAGGTGGCAACGGTGTACATCTGGGAAACGGGCACGGGCACGATGATCTCTCCTCTTCTCAGGCGGCCGCGTGCGACGACGCACGTACGGTCGATTCCACGGCCCACTGCGGCAACGCGGCCACGGCTCGCGAGAGCGTGGCCAGCGCGTGGGCCCCGCGCGAAATGATCGACGGCGAGACCACCTCGTGGCCCGGCCCGTCGACGATCACACGCAGGCAAGCGAACGGGCGGCCGGCGCAAGCCTCCGCCAGCCAAAATGATTCCATGTCGACCGCGGCGACGCCGCGCGCCCGGAGCGACTCGCGCTCGGCGCCACGCACGAGGTGGTCGACGCACGCCACGTCGACCGTGTGGACGCGCAAGCCGAGCGCCTCGACAGCCGAGGCCAGTGCGACGGGCTCCAGCTCGATACTGCGACTACCGGGCCCATGGAGCCGGCCCGCGATCACGACGTCGCCCGGACGGACGGCGGGATCGACCGCGCCGGCCAGCCCCGCCACCGCCAGGCAGCGCGCCGGGTGTCGTCGCAGGCGCTCGGCAGTGCGGCGCGCAGCGCCCGCTCCC
>SPBQ01000106.1 GCA_004525875.1 Myxococcales bacterium | reverse complement strand
GTCCTCTCGCTGTGCCGTCGTCAGAGCGACGCGCGCGGCCATCGGCACGGCCGAGACACCCGCGGCCCCGATGATCGGGTTGATGGGATCGCGCGAGAAACGGTTCATCAACTTGGCGAGTAGCACGCCCGAGGCCGTCGCCACCGAGAATGCGGCCAGGCCGAGGACGAAGATCTTGAGCGAATCGGCTCGCAGGAACCGCTCGGCCGACGCGCCGGCGCCGACACAGAGTCCGAGAATGATTGTTATCGAGTCGATGAACGCGGTCTTGGCGGTGTTTGCGAGCCGATCGGTCACTCCGCTCTCCTTCAGGAGGTTACCGAAGAACAGCATGCCGAGAAGCGTCGTGGCCTTCGGCGCGACGAGCACGCAGGTGATGAATCCTACGACCGGGAACAGTATCCGTTCGGTCTTTGTCACCGCGCGCGGCGCCTTCATCTTGATCAGCCTTTCCTTGCGGGTCGTCAGGGCCCGCACGATCGGGGGCTGGATGATCGGCACCATCGCCATGTAGGAGTATGCGGCCACGGCCACCGCCGGCAGCAAGTCGGGTGCGAGCGCCGCCGTGATGAAGATCGTCGTGGGTCCGTCAGCTCCACCGATGATCCCGATGGCACCTGCTTCCTGGGGGGTGAACCCCAGGTACATTGCGCCGCAGTAGGTCGCGAAGATTCCGAACTGAGCGGCCGCGCCGAGGAGCATGAGCCTCGGTTGTGACAGCAGCGCCGAGAAGTCGGTCATCGCGCCGAGCCCTAGGAAGATCAACGCCGGATAGATCTCGTGCTTGATGCCGAAGTAGAGGTAGTGGATCACGCCGGACTCGTCCGGAGAGGTGCCGGCTCCGGGGATGTTCCCCATGATGATTCCGAAGCCTATCGGAATCAGCAAGAGGGGCTCGTACTCCTTGCGGATGGCGAGCGTGATCAACACCAGCCCGACGCAGATCATCAGCAAGTTCTGCGGGTGCTGCGGCAGCAGGCTGAAGCCCGTCTGGGAGAAGAAGATCTGGAGCGATTCGAGCATCGGCGATCGACCTCTCTACTCGATCACCAGGAGAAGCTGCCCGTCGCTGACCTCGGCCCCATCGGAGACCGCGATTTGCTTCACTGTGCCGGCGACGGGGGTGGCAATGTCGTTCTCCATCTTCATGGCTTCGAGCTTGAGCACGACCTGCCCGGCCTGCACGCAGTCTCCGACGGCCACGAGGACTTTCGTGACGACGCCCGGAATCGGTGCAGCGATGGCTCCCGAACCGCCGCCGGCAGGGTCGGCGGGTGAGGGTGCGCGCGGCGCGGATGCGGCAGGAGTCGCGGCCATCGAGTGAGCCACCGCGGGAGCCGCTGGTGCCGGGCGCCCCACGGGCTCGACGTGAAACGTTTCCCCCGCCACGCTCACCTCGGCGCCACCGCCGGACGAGTCTCTCACGGTCGCCTCGTACTCCTTGCCGCCGACCTTGACTCGATAGACTGCCACGTCCCGTTACCTCATCCGATCTACTTGGGTCTGTCGCCCGGCCCTCAGCCACGGCGAGGCGGGTGCCGGACCGCGTACACTGACGCGTCGTGCCTGATGCAGCGCGTACGCCGCAACGGCGACCCGTGCGAGCTCGTCGCGTTCGAATGCCGCCGATTCACCGGCCGCTGCGGTACTCGATGTCCCGGCGGCCGTAGCGCGGGCCGGTGCGGTGGCCGCGCTGCCGCCGACAAGCCGCGCCATGATCGTCACGACCACGATCAGCAGGGAGAGGGCGAGAAAGACCGTTATCAAGCCGACGACGGTCATGTTGAGTCCGCTGGAAGCGCTAGGGTCCACGCCGGGGGTCCTCCGCTCAGAGAGGGATGTTGCCGTGCTTCTTCGGCGGGGTCGTGTCGCGCTTGTTCGCGAGCATTGCGAGCGATTGCGCGATTCGCACGCGCGTTTGCGACGGTGAGATGACCTCGTCGATGTAGCCGAGCTCGGCGGCCCGGAACGGCGTCGCGAAGCGGCTACGATAGTCGTCGACGAGCTCGGTGCGCCGGGCTTCGGGGTCGTCCGCCTTCTTGAGCTCACCGCGAAAGATGATGTTGACGGCTCCGTCGGCGCCCATGACCGCGATCTCCGCGTTCGGGTAGGCAAGATTGACGTCGGCGCGAATGTGCTTGGATCCCATGACGCAGTACGCGCCGCCGTAGGCCTTTCGCGTGATCAGAGTGATCTTGGGCACCGTTGCTTCGGCGTAAGCGTAGACGATCTTGGCGCCGTGTCGGATGATGCCGCCCCACTCCTGGGCCGTTCCGGGAAGGTAGCCGGGGACGTCCTCGAACGTGACAACAGGAATGTTGAAGCAGTCGCAGAAGCGGATGAATCGCGCGATCTTGTTCGACGCATCCACATCGAGGCAGCCTGCCAGCACCATCGGATTGTTGGCAACGATGCCGATCGGCCGTCCGCCGATGCGACCGAAGCCGACGACGGCGTTGCGTGCGAAGCTCGCGTGGACCTCGAAGAAGCTGAGGCGGTCCACAGTGGCGTCAATGATGGTGTGGATGTCGTATGGCTGGTTGGGATTGTCCGGAACGACACCCTCGAGCTCGGTCGTCAGGCGGTCGAGCGGATCGTCACAGGCGACGATCGGCGGATCCTCCATGTTGTTCGAGGGTAGATAGCCGAGTAGCTGGCGGATCATGGCGATGCATTCGCCGTCGTTTGCAGCGAGGAAATGCGCGACGCCGCTGCGCGCGTTGTGGGTCACGCCGCCGCCGAGCTCCTCCTGTGTGACCTCCTCGCGCGTGACGGACTTGATGACCTCGGGCCCGGTGATGAACATGAAGCTGGTCTTGTCGACCATGAAGATGAAATCGGTGAGCGCCGGCGAGTATGTCGCGCCGCCCGCGCAGGGCCCGAGGATGCCCGAGATCTGCGGCACCACGCCGGAGGCGAGCGTGTTCGCGCAGAAGATGTCGGCGTAGCCTCCGAGGCTTTCGACGCCTTCCTGAATGCGAGCGCCGCCCGAGTCGTTGAGCCCGACGACCGGAGCGCCCGCCTTCATCGCCATGTCGAGAAGCTTGCAGACCTTCTCGGCGACCGTGTGGCTGAGGCTGCCGCCGAGCACCGTGAAGTCCTGGGCGAAGGCGAAGACGGTGCGTCCATCGACAGTGCCGTGACCGGTGACAATGCCGTCGCCGGCCACGCGGCTGTTCTCCATCCCGAAGTCGTCGCAGCGGTGAACGCGGAGCTTGCCGATCTCGACGAAGCTGCCGGGGTCGAACAGCGCCTCGACGCGCTCTCGAGCCGTCAGCAGGCCCTTCTCGTGCCGCTTGGCGATGCGGTCCTTGCCGCCTCCGGCCTCCGCCTCCGCTTCGCGCCGGCTCAGCTCCTCTAAGACTTCGCTCCTCGCCATACGTTCAACGCCCTTGAACCGGCCGGCCGGCGCCTCGTTGCGGCGCTCGCCGGAGACTGCCGGAGCACGCGATCTCCGGTGTGTTTCGGATGTTCACGGACTCCCCCTCGGACCATCACGGGAGCCGTAGCCGCGCGTTCAGATATCGAGTAAGCGGTGAAAAAACAAGACGATGCGCGAGCAGCCGTGACTCGCTCAGGAGTCCGGCCCTCGCTCGGTCGAGCCCTCTGGAAGTGCCGGCAGGTCGACCTCCGATCCGACCTTGATGCCGCGTCGCCTGCAGAAGCCGCCGTTGACCTCGAGGACGTAGCGAGCGGGAGCTCTCGAGGGGATCGCGCGGGTGGAGTACGGCGTCGTGTTCTGGGCGATCGACACGATGCGGGCGTCTTCGCCGATGTAGATGATGTCGAGTGGCAGAGGCGTGTTCTTCATCCAGAATGATCGGTCCTGGTTGTCGGCGAAGACGAACAGCATCCCGTGATTCTCCGGCATGCTCTCCCGGTACATCAGGCCCCGCGCCTGGTCCTCGCGCGTAAGTGCCAGCTCGACTTCGACCGGGATGGCGCCGTCGGCGCTGGTGAGCACCACGTGCGGGCTCGATCCGGAGTTACACGCGGCGGCAGAGACCAGCGCGGACGCCACCGCGGCGAAAATCCGCGCGGTGGGGAGTGGGCGGACCACGCTCATGAACAGCATAAGCGGTGGAGTCGTCGTGCGATTGCAAGCGGTATTCAGTCGGGGTTAAATCCGGCCGCGCAATACGTGCGTGAAAATCGGAGGATAGCTCGTGAGTGCGATGATCTGGACACTGTGTCTGCTCGGTTTTGCCGGCCTGTTCGCGGGGCAGGTCTGGCGGCGTCTGCGGGTTCTGACCAAGCTCCCCTCCGCGCCCCGATTCGACCAGATTCCTCAGCGCATCAAGCAGATGCTCGTCGGGGCGATCGGCCAGATGAAATTCTTCAATCCCGGCCAGGACCAGCCGGCCGGGATCATCCACGCGCTCGTGTTCTGGGGGTTCCTGATCCTGGGCGCGCAGGTGATGACGATGTTCCTGCGCGGCTGGCTTCCCGATGCCTATCTTCCGCTGCTCAGTCCGGACCTGCTCGGCGGACCCTACATGCTGATCCGCGATATCATGGAGGCCGTCGTCCTGGTCTGCGCGGCGATTCTCCTGGTGCGCTGGCTGATCACCCACCCCAAGCGTCTGTACGGCTTCAAGCCGGCCGCGACCACGCTGGCCGGCGAATCGCACTGGGAAGCGATCCTGATCCTGTGCTTCATCTCGACGATCATGATCACCGGTGTCCTCTACGACGGTGGGCGCATGGTCTTTCTCGAAGGCGCTCACCACACCGAGCTCGAGCGTAGCTGGGCGCCCCTGTCGGCCTTAGCGGCGGGGTTCCTGGCGGGCTACGGCGCCGAGACGGGGCTCACGGTCAGCAACGTCGCATGGTGGATCCATAACCTCGTCGTGTTGTCGTTCCTCAACCTCCTGCCGCTGTCGAAGCACTTCCACGTCATCACATCGATCCCCAACGTCTTCTTCACCAAGCTCGCGCCCTACGGTCGTCTGTCCAAGCAGGATCTCGAGAACGCCGAGATCTACGGCACCTCGCAGATGAAGCACTTCGACTGGAAGCAGGTGCTCGACATGTACACCTGCACGGAGTGCGGACGCTGCTCGGTGGAGTGCCCCGCCACCGCCACGAACAAGCCGCTGGCGCCGCGCCAGATGCTACTCGACCTTCGAAACTATCTGTATTCCCATCCCGAGTCGGTGCTCGACGAGAAGCACGAGGAGACGATCATCGGCGAGCACACCGGCGTCACGGCCGAGGTGATCTGGGCGTGCACCAGCTGCCGTGCGTGTGAGGAGGCGTGCCCGGTTCACATCGAGTTCGTCGACAAGATCGTCGACATGCGCCGTCATCTCGTTCAGGAGCTCGCCGAGTTCCCTGCCGAGCTCACGCGTACGTTCAAGGGCATGGAGACCCAGGGCAACCCATGGGGCATCGGCGCCGACAAGCGCGACGAGTGGGCCGAGGGCCTCGACATCCCGCACATCTCGGAGAAACCCGACGCCGAGTACCTGTTCTTCGTCGGTTGCGCCGGGTCGTTCGACGATCGAGCGAAGAAGATCACCAAGTCCGTCGCCAAGATCCTCGACGCTGCCGGCGTCAGCTATGCGATTCTCGGCAAGGAGGAGCCATGTAACGGCGACACCGCGCGCCGGCTCGGTAACGAGTACCTCTACCAGAGCATGGCCGAAATGGCTGTCAAGACGTTCAACGGCTACAACGTCAAGAAGGTCATCACCAACTGCCCGCACTGCTTCAACACGATCGCCAACGAGTTTTCCCAGTTCGGCGGTAACTATGAGTGCGTCCATGCCTCGGAGCTCGTCGCGGACTTCATCAAGCAGGGCAAGGTAAAGCTCACCAACGGTAAAGCGGCGTCGATCGTCTATCACGACTCCTGCTACCTCGGCCGTTACAACGACGTCTACGACGCACCCCGGCAGATCCTCGATCGGCTTCCGGGCGTGATTCGCAAGGAAGCCGGACGCAGCAAGAACAAGGGCATGTGTTGTGGCGCGGGCGGTGGCCGGATGTGGATCGATGAGGAGCCCACACAGCGCGTGAACACGCTGCGCGTGGAGCAGCTTCTCGAGACCGAGGCCGACGTGATCGCGTCGGCCTGCCCGTACTGCATGACGATGCTCAGCGACGGTGTGAAGGAGAAGCAGGTCGAGGACAAGGTCCAGACCCGTGACATTCTCGAGCTCGTCGCCGACGCGCTGGCCTGATCGCATCCAAGACCGGTGGGGTCCAGCGGGCCGGCGTCGGGCCGGCCCGCTGGCACGCTTCCTGCTCATCTGTATCGCGACTGCACGCAGCGGCAGCCCCCGAGACCGATATGACACCCCTCAAGGGGCGTCATATACGTGACGCTCGGTACAGGGTTGGCCGTCCGTCATGCGTGGGTGGACATGATGACGATGATGGACACGACTCTCTCCGAGCATCTGAATAAGCCTGTCCCGCTGGGTAGCCAGCTGGTGCTTGCCATGGCGGCGGCGGCGCTGGCTCCCATGATCGTTCTGATTTCGGTCGGGTGGGCGTTCTTTTACGACAACACCGGTACCGAGCTTTCGTTCCAGTACTGGACGTTCCTGGTCGTCGTCTGGGTTCTCGGAATTGCCTTTCTTCTGGCGCGGATGCTCGCCGGGGGCTTCGTGCGGCAGCTTGACGGGCTGGCCAGGGCCGCCGAGGGCGCTGCGCGCGAGGCGTCCGAAGTCTCGACGCAGCGGCGGTCGGCCTCCAACGACTTCGCGGCGCTGGAGGAGAAGTTTTCCCACATCGAGGCCGTGGTGGCCGAGGGCCGCGCCGCCTCGCTGGGCCGGATTCGCGATCTGGAGAGCGAGATCGAGGGGCTGCGCGAGGCCGCCGAGCTGCAGGCGAAGTTCCTCTCCGCCGTCTCGCACGAGATCCGCACGCCGCTCAGCGCGATCGTCTCCGCCGCTCGTATCATTCAGCGTTATCATGAGACCAAGCCGGAGGTGATCGAACGGTTCGGCGACACGATCGTCGACGAGGGGAACCGCCTCGTTCGATCGATCACGGACATGCTCGATCTCGTGAAGATCGAGGCTGGTAGTCTGATCTGGTCGGACGACGAGATGAGTCCCGCCGCGGTTGCTAGCGATGTGGTCCGCCGCGTCGAGCGGACGGTTCGTCAGCACGCGCTGGAGCTCTCGGTGCACGTGTCCGAGGGCCTTCCGACGATTTACGGGGACGAGCAGCGGATCATCCAGGTGCTCGACAACCTGCTGGCCAACGCGATCAAGTTCACCCCGCGTGGTGGCAAGATCGATCTGATCGTCGACGTGACCGACGCCGGAGAGGTCTCGTTCACGGTTCGCGACAGCGGCGTCGGCATCGCCGACGAGGAGCTCCCGCACATATTCGACAAGGCGTGGGCGCTTCAGGCGCGCAAGCAGTCCAACCACAAGCAGGCGGGAGTCGGTCTTGGTCTCGCGCTGTGCCGCGAGATCGTCTCGC
>SPBQ01000141.1 GCA_004525875.1 Myxococcales bacterium | reverse complement strand
GACGTGAGCCTGATCACGCCGATCGCGATGGACGAGGGGCTTCGCTTCGCGATTCGCGAAGGCGGACGAACGGTCGGCGCCGGCGTCGTCACCAAGATTAACGAATAGACCAACGAGTCGGTCGGCGGTCAGTCCGATGACGCCGCCGCGGGCGGCGTGGTGAAACGAAGGCGAACAGAGTACGGGACGAGAACCGGAGCGACAGGGTCAGTAGCTCTAATTGGTAGAGCATCGGACTCCAAATCCGAGGGCTGCAGGTTCGAATCCTGCCTGACCCGCCAACGACCTGGCAACGGCGCCCGGCAGCCGATCGAGGGCCGGGCCGGCGGTGGCGCGACGAGAAGCGAGCGAACGAGGCGATGGCGAGCGTTGCAGAATACATAACCCAGGGACGAACCTTCCTCGGCGAAGTCGTCACGGAGCTCAAGAAAGTCTACTGGCCCTCGCGGCAGGAGACGCTCGCATTCACCGGCGTGGTGCTGGTCGTGGTGACATTCGTCTCCGTCTATCTGGGGATCGTCGACTACGTGCTGTCGCTCGCGCTCGGCCTGGTGTTTTAGCTCGGAGGAACGGGTGTGACCGACGAGAAGCCAGCTGCCGCCGATGAGGCCGTCCCTGAGAATCCGAAGGCTCCGAAGACGGAATGGTACGTTGTTCACACGTATTCGGGGTACGAGAGCAGCGTGAAGACCCAGCTGCTCGAGCGCGTGCGCGCGGCGGGCCGTGAAGAACAGTTCGGGGAGTTCCTCGTGCCGGCCGAGCAGGTGATTGAGCTCGTGAAGGGAAAGAAGCGGACGACCACGCGCAATTTGTTCCCGGGTTACATCATCGTTCAGATGGAGCTCACCGACGATACCTGGCATCTGGTCAACGCGACGCCGAAGGTGACGGGATTCGTCGGCGGCAGCACCAACCCTCCCTCGATCTCGGAAGCCGAGGTGAAGCGGATCACCGCGCAGATCGCGGAGGGAGCCACGCGGCCCAAGGCGAAGGTCGCGTTCGAGGTCGGCGAGCAGGTGAAGGTCATCGACGGCCCGTTCGCCGACTTCAACGGCGTCGTCGAAGAAATCCGTCCCGACAAGGGGACATTGAAGGTATCGATCTCCATCTTCGGACGGTCCACGTCCGTCGAGATGGAGCTCGTACAGGTCGAGAAAGTCTAAGCAAGGTTTGGCGGAGCAATGGCAAAGAAAATCCTCGATCTGATCAAGCTGCAGATCCCGGCTGGCAAGGCGAATCCTAGCCCGCCGGTCGGCCCGGCCCTCGGTCAGCGCGGCGTGAATATTATGGAGTTCTGCAAGGCGTTCAATGCGCAGACCCAGCAGCAGGTTGGCGACATCATCCCCGTGATCATCACGGTGTACGCCGACCGTTCGTTCACGTTCCTTACGAAGACCCCACCGGCCGCGATGCTGTTGATGAAGGCTGCAAAGCTGCAGAAGGGCTCCGCGACTCCGAACAAGGAGAAGGTCGGAAAGGTCACGAGGGTGCAGGTGCGTGAGATCGCGGAGACAAAGATGGTCGATCTGAACGCGAACGACGTCGAGTCGGCCATGAAGATCATCGAGGGAACCGCCCGCAGCATGGGCATCACGGTCGAGGGCTGATCGATGGCAAAGAACGGAAAACGGTACCGCAAGGTCGGCGAGGGCATCGAGCCGGACCGGCTCTACACGTTGGAGGAGGCGATCGAGAAGGTCGCCGGCGGCTCGGGCACGAAGTTCGACGAGACCGTGGAGCTTGCAATCCGGCTCGGGGTGGATCCCCGGCACGCCGACCAGAACGTGCGCGCGACCGTCGCGTTGCCTCATGGCACCGGCAAGGACGTGCGTGTCGCGGTGTTCGCGAAAGGCGAGAAGGCGAAGGAGGCCGAAGAGGCGGGCGCTGACTACGTCGGTGCGGACGAGCTGGTGAACAAGATCCGCGAGGGGTTCACCGACTTCGACCGCGCCGTGGCGACGCCGGACATGATGGGCTCGGTCGGCAAGATCGGCAAGATTCTAGGACCGCGCGGCCTCATGCCGAACCCGAAGGTCGGAACCGTAACCATGGACGTCGGTCGTATCGTCAAGGAGCTCAAGGCCGGTCAAGTCGAGTTTCGTGTCGACAAGGCCGGGATCGTGCACGTCGCGGTCGGCAAGGCCTCATTCGGCAAGGAGAAACTTCTCGACAACGCTCAGGCGGTGATCACGGGCATCTTCAAGGCGAAACCCGCGAGCGCGAAGGGGCACTACGTGAGGAGCTGCGCCGTGTCATCGACAATGGGGCCGGGCATTCACATCGAGACGGGAACACTGAAGGCCGCGGCCTGAGCCGCGGCGCGGACGAAGGACAGGACGGCAGGATCACATGGATCGAGCCCAGAAAACAGAATTCATCGAGGAGTTGACCGTACGCTTCGGTCGCGCCCCGATCGTCATCGTTACCGACTATCGCGGCCTCAATGTCGCGCAGATCACCGAGCTGCGTGCAAAGGTACGCGAGGCTGACGGCGAATACCTGGTAACGAAGAACACGCTGTCGCGCATCGCTATCAAGGAAACTGGCTCATCCGGCATCGAGGAGATGCTGACGGGACCGAATGCGATCGCGTTCGGCTACGGCGACCCGATCGGCATTGCCAAGGCCGTCCAGGAGTTCGCAAAGGGCCATGAGGCCCTCGAGATCAAGGGCGGCTCCCTGGAGGGTGAGGCGCTCTCGGGCGCCGACGTTGAGCGTCTTGCCAAGATGCCCGGACGTGACGAGCTGCGGGCCCAGCTGCTCGCGCTTCTCATGACGCCGGCCACGAGCTTGGTGCGTCTGCTGAATGCTCCCGCCCAGCAGATGGTTCAGGTGCTGCACGCGCGCAGTCAGCAGGCGGGCGGAGAGTAGTCGAACTAAGTATCTGCGGGTGAACGACCCGCACCGACAGGAGGACACAATGGGACTTAGCACAGAGGAAAGATCCGACATCATCGAGAAGCTCTCGGCGGCGACGGTTCTGGAGATTGCAGAGCTCGTCAAGGAGCTCGAAGACAAGTGGGGCGTCAGCGCCGCGGCCCCGGTCGCTGTTGCCGCCGTTGCCGCCGGAGGTGGCGCCGAGGCCGCCGTCGTGAAGGACGAATTTGACGTCATTCTCACGGGCGCGGGCGAGAAGAAGATCCAAGTCATCAAGGTGGTTCGCGAGCTCACCGGACTCGGTCTCAAAGAAGCCAAGGATCTCGTCGAGGCCGCTCCCAAGGCCGTCAAGGAAGGTGTTGCGAAGGACGAGGCCGAGGCTGCGAAGGCGAAGATCGAGGAGGTCGGTGGCAGCTGTGAGTTGAAGTAGCCTGGCCGGCCGCGGCAGGCCACCACGTCCGAGATCTTCCACCGACGCACGCTACAGGAGTGAGCATGGCTTCGATCGTTACACAGAACCTGCGCCTCAGAAGGAACTTCGGAAAGATTCGGCGCGTACTCGACGTACCCAATCTGATCGAGATTCAGAGACGTTCCTACGAGGGCTTTCTGCAAGCCGATGCAGCGCCTGAAGAGCGTCCCGATGTCGGCCTTCAGGGAGTGTTCAAGTCGGTCTTCCCGATCAAGGATTTCAGTGGGACGGCCGAGCTGGCGTTCGCGAGCTTCACGATCGGAGAGCCGAAGTACGACGTTGACGAGTGCCACCAGCGCGGCATGACGTTCTCGGCCCCGCTCAAGGTGACCGTTCAGCTCATCACCTACGATGTCGACCCGGACACGCAGGCGAAGACGCTGAAGGACATCAAGGAGCAGGAAGTCTATTTCGGCGAAGTGCCGATGATGACCCACAACGGGACGTTCATGGTGAACGGTACCGAGCGCGTCATTGTTTCACAGCTTCATCGCTCTCCCGGCGTGTTCTTCGATCACGACAAGGGCCGGACGTCTGCGGGTGGACGCCTGCTCTTCAACGCGCGCGTCATCCCGTACCGAGGCTCATGGCTCGACTTCGAGTTTGACGCCAAGGACATACTCTACGTCCGCATCGACCGAAGGCGAAAGTTTCCGGCGACGGTTCTGCTACGCGCGCTGGGGATGTCCGCCGAGGAGCTGCTCAACTACTTCTATCCGAGCGAGCACATCCGGCTCGAGTCGCGCAAGGCGTTCAAGCGCTTCGATGTCGACACGATCGAGGGCCAGATCGCCTCGCGCGAGATTCGCCACCCGCAAAGTAACGACGTCGTCACGAAGGAAGGGCGCAAGATCACCAAGCGTGCCCTGCGTGCACTCGCCGGTTCCGGTATCGAGGAGATCCCGATCGCGTTCGAAGACGTCATCGGCCGCGTCCCGGCGCACGATATCGTCGATCCGAAGAGCGGTGAGATCCTCGTGGAGTGTAATACCGCGATCACTGCGGAGCACTTCGACGTGATCCGCGAGCGCGGCGTCGAGAATCTCGACGTCCTCTACATCGAGGATCTCAATCGTGGGCCGTCGTTGCGCAACACCCTGCTGCTTGACAAGGTCGACGGGATCGAAGACGCGATCATCGACATTTACCGGCGTCTGCGTCCGGGCGACCCGCCGACCATCGAGACCGCGACCGCGTTCTTCAACGACCTGTTTTTCAATCCGGACAAGTACGATCTGTCCCCGGTCGGCAGGCTCAAGCTCGACCACAAGCTCGGGATGGAGGTGCCGCTCGAGCAGGGCACGCTACGCCGCGAGGACATCCTGGCAGTCGTCGAGTACCTCGTTCTGCTCAAGAACGGCAACGGAAGTATCGATGACATCGATCATCTCGGCAACCGTCGAGTCCGCACGGTAGGTGAGCTGGTAGAGAACCAGTACCGCATCGGGTTGCTTCGCATGGAGCGCGCGATCCGTGAGCGCATGAGCCTGCAGGATCTCGAGACGCTGATGCCGCAAGAGCTGATCAACTACAAGCCCGTGTCGGCGGTGATCAAGGAGTTCTTCGGGTCGAGTCAGCTCAGCCAGTTCATGGATCAGACGAACCCGCTCTCGGAGGTGACGCACAAGCGGCGTTTGTCGGCGCTTGGTCCGGGCGGCCTGACGCGTGAGCGAGCGGGCTTTGACGTCCGCGACGTGCACCCGACTCACTACGGTCGCGTCTGTCCGATCGAGACGCCCGAAGGTCCGAACATCGGCCTGATTTCCAGCCTCAGTGCGTATGCGCGCATCAACGATTTCGGTTTCGTGGAAACCCCATACCGTAAAGTGACGAACGGTCGGGTCACAGACGACATCATCTACTTCACCGCGCTCAAGGAGGAGGAGCATACGATCGCGCAGGCCAACGCGCCGCTCGATGCGGACGGCAAGTTCGTCAACGAGCTGGTGGCTGCTCGTAAGAAGGGGATCTCGCCCACCGGCGACCAGACGATGGATTCAACGATGGTGCCGCCGGCGCAGGTGACGCTGATGGACGTCTCTCCGAATCAGCTGGTCAGCGTAGCAGCCGGGCTTATTCCGTTTCTCGAGCATGACGACGCGAACCGTGCGTTGATGGGCTCGAACATGCAACGTCAGGCTGTTCCGCTGTTGCGGACCGAGGCGCCACTGGTCGGGACGGGGCTTGAGGCCACCGTGGCTCGCGACTCCGGCGTAACCGTCGTCGCCAAGCGCCCCGGCATCGTCGAGGCCGTCGACTCGCTGCGCATCGTCGTCAAGGCGGAGCGTCCCGCCGGGCCGCGGGATCCGGGCGTCGACATCTATAACTTGACGAAGTACCAGCGCTCCAACCAGAACACGTGCATCAACCAGAAGCCGATCGTCGTCGTCGGTGAGCGCGTGAACATGGGTGATGTGATCGCCGACGGACCTTCCACCGAGACCGGCGAGCTCGCGCTCGGTCGCAACGTGGTCGTCGCCTTCATGCCCTGGAATGGGTACAACTTCGAGGACTCGATCCTGTGCTCCGAGCGTCTGGTGAAGGAGGACTTCTTTACCTCGATCCATATCGAGGAGTTCGAGGCCGTCGCCCGAGACACAAAACTCGGTCCGGAAGAGATCACGCGCGATATTCCGAACGTCGGCGAGGAAGCGCTGAAGGATCTCGACGAGAGCGGTATCATTCGCATCGGCGCCGAGGTCGGGCCCGGCTCGATCCTTGTCGGCAAGATTACGCCGAAGGGTGAGACCCAGCTCTCGCCGGAGGAGAAACTGCTGCGCGCGATCTTCGGTGAGAAAGCGGGTGAGGTGCGTGATACGTCGCTGCGCATGCCTCCCGGCACCGAAGGGACGGTGATCGATGCTCGCGTGTTCTCTCGCAAGGGCATCGCCAAGGACGAGAGGGCGGTTCGTATCGAGGACGAGGGGAAGCGTCATCTCGAGAACGATCGCGACGATGAGCTCCGGATCATCCGGCAGAGTGCGCTCGCGCAGATCTCCGTGCTCCTGGAGGGCAAGGAGGCCGTGACCCGCCTCACCGACGACACCCGTAAG
>SPBQ01000467.1 GCA_004525875.1 Myxococcales bacterium | reverse complement strand
GCGTGTGCTCGGAGAACCCGCAGCTCGCTTGTTCGTCGAACGCGGATTGCGGCGAGGCGGGAATCTGCGGGCGTGTGACCGAAGGCGTTCCCGTCCCGAATTTCTGTGAGGACTTTGTCTGTGAAGACGCCGGCGGCGGCGAAGGCCAGTGTGCCGGCAGCGAGCTGCTGTTCTGCGACGGCATTCTGCGGGCCAGCGGCCGGCCGTTCGTCACCTGCATCAGCAACGCCGATTGCGAGGCGTCCAGCTGCGGTGACCAGAGTTGCGGTGCGTGCACACTCGCCGAGCCGATGGACTGCTTCCTTGACGAGATCGTCACCACGGGCGTCGCGGATCCACTGCGGCCGGTTCGTGGCGCGTCCTACTGTATCCCGCCCTCGACGGCCGGGGTGAATGCTGTTCTTGGCCTGCCGGGTCCGGGCCGTATCGTGCGGCAGGAGGTGGCGCGCTACATCTGTGCCGGCGACGCCGGCGTTGCATACACGCCCGGCGAGGGCGGCTGTCCGTAGCCGCGGCCTTCCAATTCCGGCCTCAGCGCGCCGGCAGCCCCGCCAGCATCTTCTTTACAACCTTGCGCGCGCGCGCCGTCCGCTCGTCCGGATCGGTGGAGTAGAGGTGTAGCCGTGTATCGGCCTTGGAGCGCCACAGAAGTCGCTGGGTCTCGCGGTCGAGAAAGTCGATCAGGAGCGTGCCCTCGTCCCACTCCTGGACGTACTGGCCGGTGACGCCGGGCTCGACGACGTAGCCCTCATCATTTCGGGGCCCCCACCAGCCGGCGCGATCGGTCTGCCCCGCGTTGAGGTCCATCTCGTCGGTCCGATGCTCGACGGCCGCCTCGTACCGCACGAGGAAATCGGCCGATCCGGCCGCCACCGACTGGTACCCCTTTTGCTCGAGCTGCTCGTCGATCGCCGATCGAAGCGTCTTGTTGCTGCCCGCCTCGTCGACGAGGACCTCGCCCGTCTCGAGCCGAACGTCTTCTTCCCACGCGAACGTTGCGAGCGAGGACAGATCGGTACCGGGCCGGGTCTGCGTCGACACGGCGATTTTCACGCACCCGGCCAGCATGACCGCGGTGAGTGTGAAACAGATCTTCGTACGCCAGTGCACTCGAGAGGCTCTCCGAGGCCGGACTAAAGCAGCAACCGGGTGATGATGCGAAATAGGGGACTGCCCGATTCCCCCGCAAGGTAACCCCCTGCTGAGTCGGCGGCAGCGCGCGGAGGGGAAACCCCGTGGACACTCGTTGATCGCGTGCGTAGGCTGTTCTCTGGATCCTCACGAATCGTTCCCGAACCTCGCTGTCTCATGAATTCCACACCGGCCTGCCGGCGTCTCGTCGCGTGCCTTTTCGCGTTCCTGCTTGCTTCGCCCGCGGCGGCCGATCTCGGCGATTGCGGCCACCCGGTGAGTGCGACGGCCAGCCCCACCGCCTCGGACGCGCTCCTGACGCTGCGCGTGGCGGTCGGGCTTTCCGACTGTCCGCTCGCGACCTGCGACGTAGATGGCAGCTGTGGCGTCACGGCGGTTGATGCGCTGCGCGTCCTGCTGCGAGCGGTCGGTGATCCGACGATCGTGCTCTCGTGCAGCTGCGGGATCACGACGTCGACGACACTGTCGGAGATCCCGTTCTGGCCCGCCGATGCGGCCGACTACGTCGCTGGCCCGCTGTCCTACGTCGACGAGATCACCGTGCCCGGTGTCGAGATGGATGTACCGGTGTGCTGCAAGGACTTCGGCGAGATCTCAAAGGACTTCATCGAGAACGGAACCGACCAGCTCGACAACGGGCTGGCGGTCCTGTCGCCCCTGCTTGCGCTCATTGGCGTCGATTGCAGTGAGCAGCTGAACATGTCGATCCAGGACGGTTCCCTCGTCGTTCTTCTCGACCATCAGTTTCTCGACCTCGCCGACGGATCGGGCGTCGTCGCCCGGGGAGGACTCCCGGACGACGAGTTCGCACTGGTTCAGCTGGAAGCGGTGTTCGCGGACGGTACGACGTTCGCCGAGGCGAGTGTGGGCGACGGGGAGTTCGTCATTCTGCCCGGTACCTTCCTGCCCGGCAGCGGTGAGCCCGCCGCCGTCGCGTTTCCTGCTTTCATGGACGTCGATGGCATGAGCGCGGGGCCGTTCGAGCTCGATCTGACGCTCTCCTTCGGAATCCTCGACATCGACATCATCGCGACCCAGGCCGAGGTCACGGCCACTCCTGGCCAGATCACGCCGGCCGGCATTCCGTATACGGAAGGCATCATCACGGGCATCGTTCAGCTCGACGATGTGTTCGCCGACTTCAACTCGGTCCTCGGATCGTCCGACTGTGCGTGCCTGGGACTGACCGACGACGTCTTCACGCAGCTCCCCGACGGCAGCTGGCGAGGGAGTTGTGTGCCCGATGGTGCGGCTCTCTGCTCCGAGCCGAGGGAAGCGGTGTGTGCGACGCTCGCGGGCAGCAATCCCCAGGCTGAGTCACCCGAGATCTGCGCCCTGTTCCCGCCCGTCCTGCAGAACGTTGCGGCCGATCTCGATCTCGACGGGGATCCGAGCCGTTACGAGGGCATGTCGATCGGACTGCGCTTCACGGCGGTTCCGGCGGCGTCGGCGACGATCGAGCCGTAGCGGCGCCTCGGCGGCGTCCCACTCACACGGGGTAGTAGCAGACCAGCTTTCCGGATCGCCCGGGAACGGCCACAGGGTCGGTCTCGGCCAGCTCGATCGTGTTGCCCGCAATTTGGCGCGTTTCCGACGAGATCAAGATTGGACGGTCGAGCGTGCGCGTGAGGCGTTCG
>SPBQ01000043.1 GCA_004525875.1 Myxococcales bacterium | reverse complement strand
TCTCGGACCCGGCACGTGCGAGCCCGACCCGTGTCCGGCCCCGGCCCCACCGACGCGCTGCTGCCTCGCGGGCGAGGAAGCGAACGTGTGCCTGCAACTGACGGCCGAGGCCTGCGCCGCCGAAGGCGGCAACGATCTTGGATCGGGAAGCTGTGAGCCCAACCCGTGTCCGGCGCCGCCACCGCCGACTCGCTGCTGCCTAGCGGGCGAAGAAGCGAACGTGTGCCTGCAGCTGACGGCGGAGCACTGCGCGGCCGAAGGCGGCAACGATCTCGGATCGGGAAGCTGTGAGCCCAATCCGTGCCCGGCACCGCCACCGCCGCCGCGTTGCTGCCTCACGATCGAGGGCGAGCCGGTGTGCGAGGATCTCGCGCCGGAGCATTGCGCTGCCGAAGGCGGCACGGACATCGGCGCGGGAAGCTGCGAACCAAATCCCTGCGACTGACAGTTCGCCAAAGGCTGCTGGGGCAGGCCGGATCGAGTGCCCCCGGATCTCCGGGTCGGTGGGGCTCGGGATCAGCCAGGCGCTGTCCCTGTCCCGATCCCAGGTCGGTGCGCGTCCGATCGCTGCAAGAGTTTGGAAGCGGCGGACCCGCGCAAGCCGCGACCTGGCCGGTGGCTCAGCTACGAGGCTGACTGCAGACTCGCGATATCGGAGTTTTCGGAGGTACCCAAGGCCTACCTCGGCCCGAGATCATCGCGCACGTGGCGACTCGACCTTCGAGGTTTCGCACGATCGAGTCCTGGATCCCCCTCTCTCCTTGTAGCGAAGCTACCCAGCGTACTCTGGTACAACGTGCGCACCCGCTCGATCTCGGCGTCGAGCGTTTCCAGGGTCCATCCGTCGGTCACGATGGGCGCGTGAACCACCACGCGAACCCTCGCCGGCCGCATGATCCACGCTCCACGCGGGAGCACGTCGCCAGAGTTGCAGATCACGATCGGCACGACCGGGACGCCCGCCGCCATCGCGATCCGGAAGCCCCCCTTCTTGAACGCACCCATCTCGTTCCCGGCCGCACGCGTACCCTCGGGGGCGATCGCGATCGACGCTCCCCGCGCGAGCCTATCCAGCGCCGGCCGCAGAGCCTGCGCGCCACGCGCGCTGTCGAAGCGATCGACGAAGATCGTACCCGCGAAGACGAACGCGGGGCCGAGGAAGGGATTGCGGCGGATCTCCGCCTTGGCGACGCCGACGAAGTCTCGCTTCAGCAGGGCGCAGAGAATGATCGCGTCGACGCCGCCCTGGTGATTGATGAGAAAGATGCAAGGGCGCGCGGACTCCAACCACGCAGCGCCCCGGACATCGAGATCGATGCGCGCGGCCCGCGTGCCCAGCTCACCCCAGACGGCAACCGAACGGTTCACGGCGCGGCGCCTGTCGCGCGTCACCACGAACGTCGCCAGGCCGGCGACGAGACCTGGCAAGATCGCCGCCAGGGTCAACAACGTGCGCGCCAGGCTGACCAGCTCAGAGAGCACCGAGGCTCGGCGTCGACTCTCCTAGCGCCGTGCGCCCCAGACGTTCCAGTGCGTGATCTCCGTCGAGGGGATGCGCTTGGCCGGCTTGAAGTCGCTGCCGGTGTAGCGGGCCACCGGGATGAGCACGGTCTGGGTGATTTCGTCCGGAATGTCGAGGAGCTTGGCGATCTCCTTCTCGTACATGAGATGGAGCGTCGTCCAGGCACTGCCGAGTCCGCGGGCACGCGCCGCCAGCATGAACGACCACGCGGCCGGCAGCACCGATCCGTAGATAGACGCCTGCATGAGCACACCGCCCTCCTCGACCCGCCCCTGGATGGTGAAGATGAGAAAGACTGGCGCCTCGTGCATGTGCTCGGCGAGGTAGCTGGCGGAATCGACGACGCGCGGCATCTGCTCGAAGCGGACGTCGTCCTCACCATAGTTCGGCGGCTGCGGTGGATTCTCCAGGTAGAGCTTGAACGCGGTTCGGTAGTGATCCGCGATGGCCTTGCGCTTGGCCGCGTCGGTGACGACCACGCAGCCCCAGCCCTGCTGGTTGGAGCCCGTCGGCGACTGGAACGCGATCTCGAGACACGTCTCGATGACTTCGGGATAGACCGGCTTGGAGAAGTCGAGTCGCTTGCGTACCGAGCGGGTGGTGGTGAGAAGATGATCGACGGTGCCGAGATCCATTGCCATGACGAGCTCCTTCGTTGCCAGAGTGCACTGGCTCATAGCCGACGCTCCCGCGTGACACCAGACGCCTCAGGGTCGCTCGAAGCTCCAGCGACGACTCCGGAGCGGCGAAGCTAGCTCGGCTGTTGCCTGGCGCTCTTGCCAAACCTCTTGGCTGTTCGCTCAGCGTGACCGCCGGCGCCGAGGTCGGTGAACAATCGATGGGCTGCACGCAGGTTGCACAGCCGCGCTCCATCGTCGCCGGCGAGCTCCGCCAGGCACGCGCGCTCCGCGAGAATCTGCGGCTCGAACACGCGTGCGCCGCACTCCTCCACCGTCGCTTGCGCTTCGTCGAGGAGAGTCTCGACGGTCGCTCGTGCCGCGGCACCCTCGCTCGCCAGGAGGGTGCGCGCCAGCGCGAGCCGCCCCTCCAGGCCACCGATGGGTGTGTGGCACGAGCGCGCGACAACGATTGCTTCCTCGGCCGTCGTTCGAGCCGTGTCGAGCCTGCCTGCCCCGCGGTGAGCCTCGGCCAGCCAGGCCAGAAGCTCCGCCTCCTGCTCGAGCCCCGTACCGTACTGGCGCAGTAACGAGCGAGACCTCCCGAGCACATCGACCGCACCATCCCAGTCCTCTCGCATCACTCTTGCCAGACCGACGCGATCGAGCGCGACGACCTGTGAGAACGGTGATCCGATCGTCTCGGCGACGTGCAACGCCTCGAGCGCGTCGGCCTCGCCGCTGGCAAGGTCACCGGAGACGTATTCGAGCAACGCCGACTGCGCGAGCGTCCATATGAGATTCTCCTGGTCGTTCGAGCTTCGACACAGCTCGAGCCCCCGCTCGCGGATCTGACGGGCCATGGCAATACGTCCGAGGTGGAGCTCCGTCCACGCACCCTGCATGAAGGTCCAGGCGTACGTATTGATGCCGATCGTACGCATGCCGCGCGCGTGATCGTCCATCGACAGCTCGCGGCCACGCATGACCGCCTCCAGCGACTCGACCAGACGGCCGAGGCGGTAATGCGAATAGCCCACGATGACGCTCGCGGCACACTGGAGGTCGGGGTCAGCCACCTTGTCGGCCAACCTTGCAACCTCACGGGAACGCTCGGCGTAGTCGCGCATGTCACCCGTCGACAGACCGACGAAGGCCGTGTATGCCAGCGCCAGCTCGGCCAGATAGACATCGTCGCCGCGCTTCTCGCCCAGGGCCTTGCCCTCATCGAACAACGCGGTCAGCATTTCGCGGCTGCCTCCCAGCCGCCAGCCGCCCACCGACACCACCTGCAAGCACGCCTGCATACGGAACCACTCGGCCTCTTCGCTGTCGGGCTGCGGCCCGATCAGATCATGAACCTTCTTCCACTGCCGTACGGCGGCGCTGGGGTCGGCCGTGCGCGAGCGCTCGGCCGCACGGGCGTTCCAGCGCGCGGCCTCGAGCGGCTCGCCGCCGAGCTCGCAGTGATGGGCCAGTAATGCGGCACGATCGTCGAGCTTCTCCGGCTCGAGCGCCTCGATGGCACGCGCCACTGCGGCATGCACACGAGCGCGCCTGTCGGCGAGCTGGCTATTGTACGCCACCTCGTGCGTCAGCGGATGCTTGAAGGCGTACTCGGCGCGCGGATACAGCACCTCCTCCACGACGAACTCCAGCGTCGTGAGCGCCGGCAGAGCGGCGGAGAGGTCCTCCGCCGTCTGTTCCGCCACACGCGACAGGCACGGCTCGTCGAATTCGCGCCCGATCACCGCGGCGGCCTGCAGCACCTGCTTCTCACGCGGCGGCAGTCGGTCGATGCGCGCCGACAGCACCGACTGGACGCTGCTCGGAACCCCGAGCCGCTCCACCGGCGTGACCAGGCGGTAGGCGCCTCTCGCGCCCTGGAGATGCTCGGATTCGATCAGCGACTGGATGATCTCCTCGGCGAAAAACGGATTGCCACCGGTTCGCTCGCGTATGAGCGCCGGCAAGGCCGCCACCGATCGATCGGCACCGAGCAGCTCGGTGATGAGCTCGCCAATGGCTTCGGGGCCAAGCGGCACCAGCGGGACCTGACGGTAGTACGTCTTGCGACTCCAGGCGGCCTGGTACTCCGGTCGGAAGTTCACGAGCATCAGCGTCCGAGTCGTGGCGGTCGCCTCGACGGCCTGTGCTATGAATGCGTCGCTGCCGGGATCGATCCAGTGCAGGTCGTCGATGAAGAGGACCGAAGGTTCGCGTTCGCTACGCGCCTGGATGAGCTGCCGCAGAAAAGCGAAGAGCTGGCGCTGGCGGGCGTCCGGATCGATACGCGGCCCGCGATCACCGCCCTCGCCGATGCCGAGAAAATCGAAAACCAATGGCAACAGCTCCTCGAAGGCGCGATCGAGGAGCAGCAACCGTCCGACGATCTTCTCGCGCGCGGCCTGGGCGCGATCCTGATCGGTGATTCCAAAGTAGCCCCGCAGCAGCTCGAGAACCGGCAGAAACGGAATCGTCCGTCCGTGTGCAGGGCAGTGGCCCTCGTAGACCGGAATGTCCCTCGCTCGGCAACGCTCCGCGAACTCGAAGCATAGACGGCTCTTGCCCACGCCGGCATCGGCGACGATCCCGACGACCTGCCCCTGTCCGCGGATCGATTGCTCGAGCGCCGCCTCGAGCGTGGCCATCTCGTCGCCGCGCCCGACGAACCGCGACAGGCCGCGCGTACGCGACATATCCAGACGCGTGCGTAGTCGACCGAGACCTTCGAGCTCGAACACACCGACCGGCTTCTCGCTCCCCTTGAGCTCGAACTCACCGAGATTGCGCAGAGTGAAGTAGCCCTCGACCAGCCGCGCGGTGTGTACCGTGAGGTAGGCCTGTCCCGGCGAAGCGAGCTGCTCCATCCGCTGTGCGAGACCCACGGTGTGGCCCTGCGCCGTGTAGTCCATGCGCAGGTCGTCGCCGATCTTCCCGACCACGACCTCGCCAGAGTTGAGTCCCACGCGCACCGAGAAGTTCAACCCGCGCGTCCGCTTCAGCTCCTCGGCGTAACGACGCAGCCGGTCGCGCAGATGCAGCACCGCATAGCAGGCTCGCTGTGCGTGGTCCTCATGCGCGATCGGCGCGCCGAACAGGGCCATGATCCCATCGCCGGTGTATTGGTTGACCGTTCCTTCGAAGCGATGGACCCCGTCGCTGAGGATCTGGAAGAAACGGTCGAGAATTCCGTGCCATTGCTCCGCATCGACCTGCTCGGCCAGCTCCATCGAGCCCTTCACGTCGGCGAACAGGACAGTCACCTGCTTGCGCTCGCCTTGGAGTGCGCTGCGCGAGCTCAGGATCTTGTCGGCGAGGTGCTTGGGCGTGTAGGCGGCCGGGTTGCGGGCAGGCGTCGACCCCGCGGGATCAGTCAGCGGATGGGCGCACCCGCTGCAGAACTTTTGCCCAGGCTTACACGACCGTCCGCAGCTCGGACACGCGTCGCCGTCATTCAGCGGTGTCGCGCACGCTCCACAGAAGCGTGCGTCATCCTCGTTCTCGTGCTGACACTTCGGGCATCGCATCGCCTGGCCCGCCCCCTACGGCCGGCTCCGGTTCTACCTCGCTGACGGCCGAGTGGCCACTTCACCGAGCGTGCGGGTTCCGATCACGCACACGGCGGGCACTTCAGGGCGATGACTTCCCCGACAGCAACCCGGACTCGCGCGCTAGAACTTCACGTGCCGTGAAAGGAACGTCATCTGATCCTTCCAGCAGCGCCTGGCCGCGGCACGCCAGGGGAGCGCGTGGAAGGCGTGCAGCTCGTTCGGATACGCTCGGTACTTGCACTCGACGCCGCGGTCTTCGAGCGCCGCCATCATGCGCTTGCTGTCGGGCAACAGCGGGTCGCGGGTACCGGCAAACGCGAAGATCGGCGGCAGCTCCCGATCGGGAGTGCGTTCCTCGACGACAACCAGGGGATCGGCGAGCGGAAGCTCGCCGGGCCGCACGCCGCGACGGGGGAGGTAGAGCTCCTCCAGTGCGGTGAGCTGCTCACGTATCCAGTGGGGCGTATGAGGCTTGCGACGCCAGATGCGCGCAGTATCGGTGACCTGGAGCACGCCGCACGACGCGATCACGGCCTTGAGCGACAGGCCCGAGTCGAAGAGGTCGTGTCCCTCAGGCGTTCCGAGGTCGTAGGCGGTGGCCACGGCCGCGGCGCTGGCCAGGTTCCCGCCCGCCGACTCGCCGGCGATCACGAGTTGCGACGTGTCGGCGCCGAATCGCTCGCCGTTGTTGCGGACCCAGAGCAGGGCCGCGCACACGTCCTCCACGGCCGCCGGGTAACGGTGCCTCGGCGCGAGCCGGTAGTTGATGTTGAAGACCACGAAGCCACGCTCGGCGAAGTCTTCGGCGATCGACCAGTGGGTCTCCTTCGAGCAGAGCAGGAACGCTCCACCATGGACGTAGACCAGAGCGGGCGCCGGCACCGGTGTCGACCGCGACCGGTAGACGTCGAGCAGATGCTCCTTCATGCCGGTGTCGCGGTAGGCGACGTTGGCAGTGACGTCGACACCTAGCCAGCGCCGTCTTGGCGTGCGAGCCAGCCGCGCCGCCGCAGTCAGACCATGGATGGCGCCGTCGATCACGTCGCGACCCAGCGGGGCATGTGCGGGGTGCGGAACGAGTCTCTTCAGTTCGGTTGCCAGCCTCATCCGATCCCGCGGCTGGCAGTCTAGGAAACGCCGTGCTCCTTTGACAGCGCACGGTCGGTGGACTGTGCAAATCCCCAGCGAGCGGCCGGCTCTCGTTCGATCTCAACCGAAGAGGTAGACGACCTGAAGGAAGCCGATCCCGGCGCCGATCACGCCACCTGCCAGCACCAGCTTCCACTCGTCTTTCTGAAATACCGGTCGCAGGACCCCGCCAAACTCCTGGGAGTCGAGCTCCTCGAGCTTCTCCTTGAGCTGCGCGCGAATGCGGTCGGATTGATCGGCGAAGGCCTGCACCGGCCCGCTCGTGGCAAGATCGGCCGAACGGATTCGCTGCTTGAGATCGTCCTTGGCCTCGGCGAGGCGCTCCTTCGACACGAGCATCGAGACCATGACGTCTCGCTCGTACTCCTTCATGCTCTCGTCGACCTGCCCCTCGACGATCGCCAGCACGGGGCCGCGCGAAGGACCTTCGGCGATGTGGCGTACGAGGTTGCCCGGGCTCAGGACGTTCTCCGCGATCACGTCGGCAAATTTACTGGCAACCTCGAGCTGGCGCTTGATGAACAGGCCCTGCACGGTGAAAGGCCCGATCTTCACGGGCTCTTTCGGTTCGAAGATCAGATTGAGAGCCAGCCAGTTCGTGGTCGCACCGACGAAGAAACCAGCGGCCGGCAGTACCCAGTCGGCAGGGTATACGACCCACAAGAACATCTGGACGATGCCGAACAGCCCGCCGAACCACAGACCCGACATCTCGATGAACTTGAACTCGGGCCCGGCGATCTCGACCATCACCTCTCCCAGCAGGGCGCGGTCCTTGGCCATGGCCTCGCGTACGACCGCATCGATATCGATGAAACTGCGAGCCTCGCTCCCCATCCGCTTCAAGATCTCGTGCGTCACGCTGCGAACGTTGCGCCGCACCATCGTGTTGATGTAGTCGCGCAGCTTGTCCTTGGCGCGAGCCCACTTCTCAGGAGCCAGGTTGGTGGCGAACTCGTGGACGATTTCCACCGACACGTCCTCGACGACCTGATCGATCCGTTCGCTGTCATTCCCCTCGATGTCGGCGAAGATCTTCTCGACGTCGAGAAGCTTGTCGTGAATCAAGCGGCTGAAGCTCTGACCAAGCTCCTCGACGTTCTTGGGAACCACGCCTTGCCAGCCGAGAAAGGGCGGGATGCCCACGAACTCGACGGGATAGAGCGTCGCCTTGACGGCGAACCAGTTGGTGAACCAGCCGATGAATCCACTGATGAGCGGGATGCACAGGTACAACGGCTCGAAGCCTGCAAGGAGATCGCTCATCGTTGTGCCGGACCTCGCTCAGGCGACCTTCGTGTCCTGCTGGTCGGAGGCCGCTGCCAGCGAGCGCATGACCGCGCGAGCGCCGTACAGGCCGGGCAGACAGGTCACGCCCGGGCCCGGGTGGCACGCGCCACCGGCCATGAAGAGATTGGTCAGCGGCGTCTCGTAGTTCGCCCAGCCCGGCACCGGACGGTCGCCGAACATCTGGCCCGGATGCAGGAGCCCCATCGAAAAGTCGCCAGCCGATACACCGAACGTTTTCTCGAAGTACTGCTGCGTGAACACCACGCTGTCCATGATGAGATCACGGAAATCGGGCACGACCTTTTCGATCTGGCCGATCATGCGTTCGGCCATCTCGTTCTTCATCTCGTTGTGCATCCCCTTCGGAATGTCGGCCGGGAAATAGTGCGTGAACATCGTGCAGGTATGGTAGCCCTCCGGCGCCAGGCTCGGATCGAGCTGGGAAGGGAAGTAGCAGTAGACCGCCGGATCGTCGGGGATCTGCCCATTTCGATACTGCTGCCAGGCACGATGGAGCTGTTCGGGCGATTTGATGTAGGCGACCAGCCAGCTCTGCACGGTGCCGTTGACGAACTCGAGCTGCTTGGTGAACGTCGGCAGGCGCTTGAGCGTCAAGTGCATCTGGACGTAGCCGTTGGTGTACTCGATGTCCTCGACCGAGCTCACGAAATCGATCGGCAAGTCCTCGCGGTCGCACAGCCTGAGGAACGTGCTGCGCGCGTCGAGCGTCGAGACGACAGCCCTGGCCCGGATCTCCTCGCCGTCGCGCAGCTTGACGCCGGTTACCGTGCCGTCCTCCACCAGAAAGCTCGCCACCTGGGCCTTGAATCGCACCTCGCCACCGTACTTCTCGAAGACCTTCTGGAGGCTCGAGGAGATAGTTCCGATGCCGCCCTTGGGGATCTTGAAGTCGTAGGTGTCGCCGGCGCAGTAGTGGTAGGACATCGACAGTGCGCTTCCCTTGGAGAACGGGCCGTAATGAGTGCCGTCGATGGCCGAGGCCGACAGCGACCCCATGATGGTCCCGTGCTTACCGGGCTCGGTGAAGAATTTGCGCATGATCTCGACCGCGCTGCCATGGCACAGCTCACCGAGGGCCTTGCGCGTCTTCTCGTCGGGAGCGGTCGCGATGATCTCCTCTAGTGTCGGCGGAGTTTCGCCGACATAGCTGTCGAACATCTCCTTGAAGTAGGAGAAGTACGAGCCGAGCTGGCTGAAGGCCTCCATGGCATCGACGCCATGGTCTTCGATCAGATGGTTGGCCAGATCGATGGGGTCGCAGTAGCCGATGAACGGCGTGTCACCTTCGTCTCCGAACACGGTGAAGGAGCTCTCCGGTCGGATGAGCTCGACGCCATGCTGGTCGAGCTCCAGGTACCGAATCATTTCCTCGCGGAAGATGAGCAGAGCCCACGCACCCACGCTGTGCTTGAAGCCCTTGAAGAGCTCCTTGGTGGCCGCCTGCCCGCCCGGCCAGTTCGTCTTCTCGAGTACCAGCACCCGGTGCCCCGAGCGCTGCAGCTCGACGGCGGCGGTCAAACCGTTGTGCCCTGCTCCTACGATGACAACGTCGGTATCGTTCATGGCATTCATCCTTTGGCTGGGGTTGCGCGGAAGTGAGAGGTCGACTCATCGAGCCTCATGGTCGCGGCCTGCTCTGGGTGCAGCTGCCTGGCGCGCCCGAACAGAACGTCCTCGGTCTCGATACGCTCAGGATCCTGGATGCAGACGTCGGGCGGGCACGCAGCGGCGCATGCCCGCTCGCTCGAGAACGCGACGCACTCGGTACAGAGCTCGGGCTCGATGACGAAGATCTCCTCGCCCATCGAGATCGCCTCGTTCGGACACTCGTCCTCGCAGGCTCCGCAGTTGATGCAGTCCTCGGAGATCATCGTCGCCATGTTCGAGAAACCTCGCTCGATCGATCCGGAGCCGGTGGCAGCAGGGCCGGACTTGCGTTCCAGACGGAATGACACATAATACAGATCTTGTCTCATGTCCATAGACGCGGCCTGCGTGCGGACGGGACGAGGGTTTCCGGCCGCTGCTAGCGGTCGCAGAGGCCACGACCGTGAGCTCAGAGCCCGAGATCCAAGGAGCGGCGGATTCCGCGCAGCTGCAGGGGCGGCTGCTCGATGCCGCCGAG
>SPBQ01000209.1 GCA_004525875.1 Myxococcales bacterium | reverse complement strand
GCTTTCGCATTCGCATCGGGATCCACGCCGGGCCCGTCGTCGTCGGCAAGATCGGCGATGACCTGCGGATGGACTACACGGCGGTCGGCGACACCACGAATCTCGCGGCGCGCCTCCAGCAGGCGGCGCCTGCCGGCGCCGTGCTCATCTCGGACACCACCGCGCAGCTTGTGCGTGGCTACTTCGAGACCGAGGATGCCGGCGACCTCCAGCTCAAGGGCAAGAGCGTGCCCGTGCGCGTCCACCTCGTCGTTCGGGAACGATCGATGCACGGACGCATCGAGGCCACGGCGGCCGAAGGGCTGACGCCGCTGGTCGGTCGTGATTCCGATCTCGCCGCCCTGGTGGCGGCGCACCGTGCAGCGTCGGAGGGGCAGGGCCGCGTCGTGTTCCTCGTCGGCGAAGCCGGCATGGGCAAGTCGCGGCTCCTCTACGAGTTCCACGAGCGGCTCGAGGGCACCTCGCACGCGTGGGTCGAGGGGCGCTGCGCGTCGTTCGCTCGCGACACGGCGTTTTATGTCGTCGCCGACTGCATGCGACGGCGTCTCGGCATCGACGATCGCGACGACGACCAGCAGGCGATCGCCAAGATCGAGGCGTCGCGCGAGATGCTCGGCGCCGACCTCGACTGGACCGTGCCGTATGTTCGTCACCTGCTCTCGCTGCCCTCGGGGGATGCGGCTCTCGAGAAGATGGACGCTGCCACCCGCCGCAGCGAGACCGCGCGTGCGCTGCTCGCCCGCTTCCGGCGCTTGTGTGAGCTGCGCACGCTGGTGCTCGTCGTCGAAGACCTGCACTGGATCGATGCCGAATCCGAGGAGTTTCTCCAGTACCTGGTCGAATCGATTCCGGCTGATCGTGCGCTCATCGTCCTGACCTACCGTCCGGGTTACGAGCACCCGTTCGGTGATCGCAGCTATCACGCGCGTCTGGGGCTGCAGCCGCTGACGGCCGCGGCGATGGAATCGATGACCCGCTCCGTCCTCGACACCGAGGACATTCCGCCCGAGCTGCGAACGGCGATCGCGCGCAAAGCGGAGGGGAACCCTTTCTTCATCGAGGAAGTGGCGAAGTCGCTCGTCGAGGAAGGGGTGCTCGAGCGTTCCTCGGCCGGGCTGCGCATGGCGAGCGACGCCGGCGCGTTCACGATCCCCGACAGCATCCACGACGTGCTCGCGGCGCGCCTGGACCGGCTCGACGACGAGTCGAAGCGAGCGATCCAGACCGCCTCGATCATCGGACGGGAATTTGCGCTGCGGCTGCTCAGCCGCATCTCCGACCTGAGTGAGACAGTCTCCGACGTCGTCACCGAGCTGCGCTCGTTGGAGCTGATCTACGAGAAGCGCGACCATCCCGAGCTCGCCTACATGTTCAAGCACGCGCTGACCCATGAGGTCGCCTATCAGAGCGTCCTAATGCAGCGCCGCAAGGTTCTGCACGCCGCCGTCGGCACCGCCATCGAGGATCTCTACCAGGACCGGATCTCGGAGCACTACGAGGCGCTCGCCCATCATTTCACGCTCGCGGAGAGCTGGCCGAAAGCGCTCGAGTATCTCGAGCTCGCCGCCGACAAGTCGTTCAAGGCCTACGCGAACCAGGCCGCGGTGGTTCTTCTGCGCCGGGCACTCGAGGTCTGCGACCGGCTCGGCACTGCGGTGACCGCCGAGCAGCGTGGCCGGCTCGAGTACCATCTCGGTGACGCTCTCAACTATCTCAACGACTTCCGCGCAGCCGGCGAGCACTACCTGAAGGCGGCCGAGGTCGAGTCCGATCCGGAACGTAAGTCGCTGACGCTGTGCCTGGCGGCCCACGCCTTTCACTGGGGGCACGACTACGATCGCGACGAGACGACGGTCGAGGCGGCCCTCGGTGTGGCACGCGAGCATGGCTCGACGGCTGGCCAGGCGTGCGGCGAGATGCTGCAGGGATTCTTCGCCGCCACGCAGCGTGGCGACATGGCCGCCTACACGCGCGGCGTGGACCGTGCGCTCGAGCGAGCCGGCGACCATGTGTTCGTCGCCTCCTTCGCGCGTTCGATGCGCGCCCAGATCGCCGAGTGGATTGGAGACTTCGATGAGTCGATTCGCCTGAACGACGCGATCATGCCGATCTTTCAGGAGATCGGCCGGCCCGATCTCCTGATCCAGACGGCGTGGTTCAAGGCCAAGTCGCTTACCTGTCTCGGTCGCTATGCCGAGGCCGTGGTGATGCTCGAGGAGTGCATCGATCTGTGCGAGCGCGTCGGTGCACGCGCGTTCCAGGCGCGCCTCCTCAACACCCTCGGATGGTGCTACGGCGAGATGGGGGCGTACGAGCAGGCGATGAAGCTCAACCGCCGGGCTCTGGAGATGGCCGGCCGCATGGTCGAGCTCGACCTCGTCGCCGGCGCCTCCGAGCTCTACGCCAACGCCGGCGTGAACCTGGCCAACGATCTCATCGCCCGGGGCGAGCCCGCCGCAGCCGGCGACGTGCTCGGACCGATCCGGGAAGAGCTGGCCGTCGACGAAGACCCGTGGCAGCGCTGGCGCTACTCGTTGCACGTCGACGACGCGGTGGCGCGCATCTCGCTGGCCCGCGGCGAGCCCGAGGATGCGCTCCGGCTCGTCGACGCTGAGCTTTCTCGCGCCCGCACCAGCACGGTGCGCAAGGTCGAGGCGCGTGCGCTCGAGCTGCGCGGTCGGACGCTGCTGGCGATGGAGCGCCACGATGAAGCCGTCGAGACCCTGACCAACGGGCTCGAGGTCGGTCGCACGCTCCGTTACCCGCCCGCCATCTGGCGTTGTCTATACGACCTGGCCGAGCTTGCGCGCCGCCGTGGCTCCAGGGCCGACGCCGATCGCCACACGGCTGAGGCCGACACGCTCATCGAATCGCTTGCCGTACCGCTCGCCGATACCGTCCTGGCCGAGAGTCTGCGGCGACTCGGCTCTCGGCTCGCCGCCGATCCACACGCCTGAGCGCGTCGAGCGCGCTAGTAGAACACGTTCTGACCACGGAGGAGACGACCCGCATGGCTTCCAGCGAACTCTACATACTCGACCTAGATGACGGCGTCGGCGTCATCACGTTCAACCGGCCGGACAAGCTCAATCCCATCGACTGGGATCTGGGCGAGCAGCTCTGCGCGCTGTTCCGCGAGCTGCGCGACCGTGACGACGTGCGCGCGATCGTGCTGACCGGCAAGGGCAGGGCGTTCAGCGCCGGCGGCGACGCCGAGTGGCTCAGCGGTAACAGCGAGCGTGTGATCCCCGGCATCTCTTCGCGCGAGGCCGAGCAGAACATGCCGCGCTACCAGCGCAAGACGCCGGCCGGCCCGATCGCCGAGGCCACGCACTGGATCCAGAAGGTCGACAAGCCGGTCATCGCCGCCCTGCACGGGCCGGTGATGGGCGCCGGTCTCGCCTACGCGCTGGCCTGCGATCGGCGCTTCGCCGACAAGACCACGATGATGTGTGCCGCCATGGTGCGGCTCGGCTTCGCGCCCGACTGCGGCGTCTCCTGGCTGCTGCCGCGGCTCACCAGCCTGCCGACCGCCCTGCGCATGGTGACGACCGGCGACATCCTGCCCGCAGAGGAGTGTCTCGCCGAAGGGCTGATCGACGAGCTCGTCGAGGACGGCCAGGCCCTCGACAAGGCCATCGAGTACGCTGCCCGCTTCCGCCGGGCGCCGAGCGTGGCCGTCGAGCTGGCGCGCCGCTTCGTCTACAAGTCGCTCGACTGCACGCTCGAGGAAATGCTCGACTACGAGGCGGTGGCCGCGGTGCTGTCCGCGCACACCCACGACGCGCCCGAGGGAACGGCGGCGTTTGTCGAGAAGCGCAAGCCCGAGTTCAAGGGACGCTGAGGGTCTAGGGCTGGCAGTTGCTCTGACTCGCTCCTTCGATCTGTCGGTAACGAACGCGTTACGAGCCCGCCCGGTTGACGAACGCTGCCACCACATCGGTGATGGCGCGGGTCACGTGACCTTTACCCGTGAGATCGTCACAGAAGAGCACGTCACCGGGGCCGAGTCGCCGCACATCGCCGTCGCTGGTCACGACTTCACCGTCGCCCGACAGACGCCCTTGATGTTCCTGGCCTTGCGTGGTCTGCTTTTTCGACCGCGCGTCCCGATTCGTATACGAACTGGGACACGCAGACCGGGTCGCGGAGCAGATCCCCACATTAGATAGATAGAATATTGCGTCGATCTGCCTGGTCTCCTGAACCGAGCGCGGGCTTCGTCTTGGAGTGCCGCTTGATCGTCGTCGCGTCCGTCCAGCGTTCACCCGAGAAACACGTGAGATTCGAGTACCGAGGGCTGGTGTCTGCGGAATTCTGATCGTGGAACCGGATTCACGCGTTCACTGCCCGATCGCCGAGAGCTGCGGCGGCTGCGCGCTCATCGGCCGCCCGTGCGACGAGCAGTTACGGCTCAAGCGCGACCGGGTCGTCGGGGAGCTTCGGGCGTTCGACCGGCTTCACGATCTCGAAGTCGCCGGGTGCCGGCCGGCGCCGTGGCCGACGGGCTACCGCAATCGCGCGAAGCTGGCCGTCGCCTCGAGCGACGATGGTGTTCATCTCGGTCTGTACGCGCGCGGCACCAACCGCATCGTCGATCTCGCCCCCTGCGTCGTCCAGCGCGACATCGTACAACGATCGCTCGCGCCGCTTCGAGGCTGGCTCGCCGACCACGGACTGGCGCGTCCGCTCGGGCCGGTCATCTATGCCGACGTCCGCGAGTGCGTCGCGTCGCGCTGTCACTTGACACTCGTCGTTTCCGACGTTCGCGATTCCGGTTTCGATCCCGCGCTTTTGCCGCTCGACGATCTTCAACGACGCTGGCCGGATCTCGACGGCGTGGCCATCAACTTCGGGTCGACCGACTCGTCCTACCCGATGGGGCACGAGACGCGCACGTTGCGGGGCAGCGGCCGGTTCCGGGCGCCGGCCTACGAGATCGGTGGCGAGAACCTGGCGTTCGACGTCCCAGCGGCCGGCTTCTTCCAGGTTGCGCCCGAGCTGCTGCGCGACGTTCACGCCGCGATGCGAGACCATCTCGGCGAGGAGGGGCCGCTCCTCGATCTCTACTGCGGC